>NZ_JAUBPR010000069.1:0-35582 GCF_036700845.1 Microcoleus sp. S13_C5 | reverse complement strand
TCTTTCTGTAAAAGTTGTAAGTTATTCATTTTTTTGTCATAATTAAGTATTGCATATAATTGTATCACAGTCTTGATAATGATTTAGGATTGCTATACTTAGATTCACCTACCTTATTATACATAATTAATGGTTTACAAACCATTTGCGATCGCTATATAGGATTGCTATATCGGTCAACGAAATCCTAACATCAGTCAATTTAATAGGTACAACCGATGGAATTACATTTGAGGCTTTTATCATCAGAAAGTTAGTACCAATATTATGGAAAGCGGTTTGTGTAGTTATGGATAATTGTACTATTAATACCGGAGAAGAAGTAGAAAAAGCTATCCAAGAGAAAAGGCAAAATTAATATACATATCGCCCTCTTCCCCGGACTTCTCACCCATTGATAATTTATGGTCAAAAATTAAAAATATTCTCCGTTCTCTCAAGACACCTAATTATCAAGAGTTAGCAAAAGCCATAGAGTTTGTATTTAGTGAAATTACATCAGAAAATATTTGGAATTGGTTTAGTCACTGTCGTTATTGTACCTCATCTTTTTGGTAAAGGCTATATATAAAATTTCCCAACTTTCCTATAAGTACGATCGCCCTTCTCCCTCTATGCCAAAAGTGGAACACGCGTCCCGCCTGTGAATTTCTGTGAATTTCTGCCCCTCAAAAATCCAAATCCCAATTCCCCAAAAACAATAGCGGGGCAGGCCATTCAGCCCGCCCCACCTTCTCCAAAAGCCCCAAAATCATTCACTTTACCCAGGCAGGATGAGCCATCAAAGCCGCAAACGGCTGCACTCCTCGCAACTGATTCGACAGCGGCAAATGCCCTCTCGGCGCGCTCAAATCCCAGATAAACTCCTGCGGGTATCGCGTCCAATTATTCCCCTTTTTCCAGCCAATTAGCGGCCACAATTTATCCCAATTCTTGCCCGAACTCAGCCAAATTTCCCGCTGCACTGAAAAGCCAAATTTGCCTTCGGAATGAACTTTCCACAGCGTATTAATTGTTTGCAAATCCGCCACCGGCAAACTCTCAACTTGCGTAAAATACAGCCACTTTCTCACGGAAGCTGTATCACCAGCCAATTCACAAAGCTTATCTAAAGTCAAGCGATCGGCTTCTTGAAATTCCTGTAACGCCAATAATTGTTGCAGTGGAGTGTAATCAATGTTAGAGTCCGATCCCAGCGGCACAACCCCAGTCGGAAAATTCACTTGCAAAAACTCCGCCACTCTCGGAGAACCAGCACTGTAAAGAATTTGGTAAGCCTTACCCATTACCGCAGTCGGTGCATCTGACTTGCGCTCTAATAAAAATTCCATCAATACATCCCAACCGGAATCTGCTATTTGTTGTTGCAGCAGTTGCAGTTGAGTTTTTTCCGAACCCGACCTCAACTGAGAGCGGAGTTCGGCTGTATCGGCCGCCGAGTCTAGAGGAGAAGTAGAAATCGAGTCAGTCATGAGAAACTATCAGCTATCAGCTATCAGCTATCAGCGATTAGCTGAAGCCCTGGTTTTCCCCCATTGTACAATGGTACTGACTCCGATTCACTTCTCTGTCCTCGGATGCCTGCGCGCAACGCCGCCTGGTTTAGCCGATCGCCCCCACCCTCTTCGCCAATGGCAGCAATAGCAAAAAAGTCTACCATCTGATTTTTACGATCGATGCCATGTCAAAGAGTTTTTCTTGAACCTAGTCGTCCACGATCGAAACCCATGCAGGGAAGGAAGGCGGAAAAAAGTTTATGTCATATTCCGAGTCTTCCCACTCTTTGACCCAAAGCGGCACGGCGCCGGGGCTAGGAGTTGCAGAAAAGGTGCGTTCTTTGACTTCGATCGAGTGAAATAGCTGTTTTAAAGTATCTCCCCGATCCAAAGCTTCGCTGAGGATGTCGTCCAACTCAGGATCGACCCGTTTGACCCGGTTTTTGTCCTCCTCCAGCCACAGAAGTTTCAAAGACTTCAGATCCCTGGGACTGAGGATGCTCTTGTAGTACACGCGCTTAAGGGTCGCTACGGGTTCCAATGAACGTTCGATCCGGCGAATTTGCTGAACTCGCAGGTAGTGCCATTCCGCTAAACGCTTGCGTTCCGAAGGCGGGAGGGTGTCCTTCCCGGCTGCGTGTTTGTAGTCGTATTTAATCAAACTGCAAGCCATATTGGCTAGCAGGTGAATCAACTGTTTTTCTTTAGGAGTCGCCTGACGCCGTTCCTGGGTTCGTGTCAATACGCGCTGTCTGCGGGTAGTTTCGAGAGTATTTTCCATTGGGTTTTTACGATATCAAATACGATTGTGCCAGATCCGAATCCCGAACATCAGAAGGTAAGGAAGTTGATAGGCGGGGAAACTCCACCGACAGACTCGCCTTACCTGTTTATTTTCCCATTCACCGTTCTCTGAAAGTGACCCCCACCGGGATTAGGTAGACTGATATTGGGATCGAGTTTTAACCGCCTCGATCAAAGGCGGTTGCGACAAAAAACGCCACTACAACCACAACCACAACTGCAAAAGAGCGAACTACACAATAGCGCCAATTATTATTTCCTGCCTTTACCGGTTTTTACCTCTTCTTGCTCCCCATCCTCATTCGTTCCAGTGTAGTTAAAGTCGGGACGACTCTCCCAAGCCGTCAAACTGCTGGCTGATGAATGTTGTGGGGCGATCGCTGAAGCGCTGGCGCTGCCTGCCTGGAGAAAGCCGAAGCCAGCCGAGGCAATTACCCCTAATACTAAGATGCTGTTTTTCATGTTCGATGACCCTGATTTCCGTAGATTGACACTTTTTGGCTAACCCGATCTGTCAGAAATGGGTTGATGCAATAGCCCACTTGTCTTCTGATAAATCTGCCTGCCATAATCAATTCAGACAGGCACACCCGCTTGTGATCGGAAACGCCGGAAGTGACGTGTTACTAACGTCCACGATCATCCACCAACCAGATTTTTTTGGGTAGTGGAGCGAAAGCCATCAGGGCGTCGATCCATCAGGGAGTTATGCCATCAGGGTGCTAATCCATCGGGTAGTTAAGCCATCAGGGCGCATCTTCTACAATTAGCCACAGACTTAACTTTTATAGTTGAGTAAGTGGTTAGCCTGGTACTGACAAAGCCTTTAAGAATTAAACTTTTTGTGGATGCATCCTGAAAAGTTTGTTCTGAGGAGTCCCCGAACGCGAAAGCCCGGGGAAAGTCAGCAGCATGGAATTCCATGCAATCTAAGTCAACTAAAAAAACGCAGATTAACGATATCTCCCACTCAAGCAGTCCTCAGCAAAACGCTGGGGTTTTTTATTGGCAGCCATTGCTCAGCCTTTTTCTCCGGCATCCGGCAGGCGGATCTGAAGGCAGAGGGTTGACGGCGCTGTGGTTAGGAGTTTCCCTGCCCACATCATACCACCGGGTGAATTGTTAAAGTATTATTGTAAAAAAATGTGAAAAAAAGGGCGTTTTAGCGTTTTCAATCCGATCGAGTGAAAATTCATCTAATTATGTGAACCAGTGTAAAAAATCAAGTGGCGGGGTACAATTGGGCCGATCGTAGGAGTTGGGGCGAACTCTTGCAAAGATACGGTAAAGATTGACAAGAAGAAAGCTGAGCTAGTAGACAATAGAGAAAGAGGAAGAAAAATTTTCCACCATAGTAAGCGCGCAATAATTCCAATTTGTAACCTTTCGATCGCACAGCATAGGGGCGTAGGATCTTGATGAATTCCCAGATGACAGCATCCGTCAACTCAACGTACCAATATCAAGTCGGAGGATATTTGCCTGCCGGTGCGCCCAGCTATGTCACGCGATCGGCCGACAGCGAACTCTACGAAGGACTCAAAGCCGGAGACTTCTGCTACGTGTTGAGTTCGCCGCAAATGGGAAAGTCCAGCCTGCTCGTGCAAACTGCCAAAAGGTTGCAAGCAGAAGGTACAGTTTTTGCCGCCATCAACTTGAGAAGCATCAGCAGCCCCAATATCTCCCCCCAAAAGTGGTATGCCGCAATCATGTACCGCATGGCAAGCAGTTTGCACCTCACAAACAGGTTTGATGCCATCAAGTGGTGGAACGATCGCGAACTGCTGCCGCCGCTGCAGCGATTGGAGATATTTATCGAAAAAGTTTTGCTCAAGTCACTTCAGCAAAATCTAGTAATTTTCATAGATGACATTGATAGCATCAGCAGCCTAAATTTCAGTACCAGCGATTTTTTTGCTTTGATCCGGGCTTGTTACTCCAAACGGGCAGAGCAACCGGAATACGAGCGCCTGACTTTTGCTGTTATGGGAGTAGCAGCCCCCTCAGAATTGATCCGAGAGCCAAGCTGCAACCCTTTTAATATTGGACGGCAAATTCATTTAAGTCGATTCCAACTGCACGAAAGTTTGCCGCTAGCAAAAGGATTGGCTCTCAAAGCTTTTCGCCCCCAAAAAGTGCTCCAAGAAATATTAGCTTGGACGGGCGGGCAACCGTTTCTTACTCAAAAAGTTTGCCAGTTGGTACTTGAATACGGGCCTTTTATTGGCCGAAATTCCGAAGCTCAGCAGGTTGAAAAACTGGTCAAACACAGAATTATTAAAAATTGGGAAGAAGAAGACGAACCCCAACATTTGATACCCATACGCGATCGCATTTTCCATAGCCACTGCGACCTTACACGGCTGTTAACGCTGTACCAGCAAGCTTTGCAACCGCCCAAGTCAACAAAACCGGGGGAATCCCAGGGAGTACCAGCAGATTACTCTCCCGAAAAAATCGAATTGCAACTGTCAGGACTGGTTGTTAAATCTCACGGTAAATTAATAGTTGCCAACCAAATTTATCAGTCAGTTTTTAATCGATTCTGGGTGGAAAAAGAGCTGGGAAAATTGGCTCCATACCACTCCGCGCTAGCAGCATGGCTGGCTTCAGACCGCGAAGATGAATCGCTGTTATTGACGGGGGAAAGTTTGCAGTCAGCTTTGGATTGGGCTGCGAACAAACAATTAAGCCAAGAACACTATTGGTTCTTGAATCCTGATCGAACTTTTGGGGAAAAACCGACACTCGTTGTCGCAGAAGTTGCAGACAGCAGCGTAGACACCGATGCAGACAGCCGCATCCTGACCCCCCCCTCAGAGAGTGTTCCAACTGCCAGTAACGAACAGAGATTGTACGATCACATCGTCTCCTGCGTGGAAACAGAATCCCCCGCACAGGTGATCGAGCGGTTCCGAAAGCTATTTATCGACGGCATGGGCTATCCAGATCGAGAGATTGAAGCAACTTTGTATAGTATAGTCTCCGTCAAGCGATCGGAGCAGGACTTTAAATATCTGCTCCACCGCTGCTGCTACATCCCGATCAACCGCTGGCAATTGAATTCCCAAAACCAATTCGCGATCGCCAAGTTGGTAGCTTTATTTAAGCAGACTTCTCCCCGATTCGGGATGGAATTTTACATAGTCAAGCGCTTGCAAGAACAAATAAAATTCTTTACTAAAAGTGAAGAATTCCAGACCATAGAGCGCTTAGTAAAAGCCTTAGATAGAGAGGCGGAACAGCAGAAACAAGATACAGATTCTCCTTTAGGCGAATTGATATGCCGGTATCCTTATTTGTACGGCCATTCTCTACTGAGCAAGGACAGCATTGAGGAAGACCAACAAACCATCCAAAAACTGGCATTTCAAAGACAGCGACAATTTGAAACACATTTGTCTCAATATTTGAATTATATGGTTGAGCCGAGACAGACAGAAATAGGAATTGTGCAGCGGGCGCCTAATCCCACACTTTTGAACGATGCAGAACTGCACTTAGCGGTCAGGGAATTTGCCGGAAAAGTAGCAGGCGATCGCAGCTACAAAGAAGCAGCTCAATTTTTCCTGAGAGATTCCCGACAAACTCCATCTTACGCCTCATTTAAAGTTGATTTATATGAATATTTAATATCGTCGATCGAACCAGAATACGGCGGGCGTCAATTTAATGACCGTTTGTACAAACAAATCAAAAATACATTGCGAGAAAATGACTCGGTGAAATTCAATAATCCATTGTTAGTTCGTACTTGCCACCAGTTGTTCAACTTCTTAGTAGTGGAAAATTCCCAACATCCTAGCCACTACGTTTTTTACGACTTGGTATACAACCTCGGCGCCAGCAGGACAATGGGTTTACTGCTGAAACTTGTACTGCTTTCGGGCAAAGTCAAACCCGAGTTAGAAAAGCGATTTTCTATTTTGTTTAATCACTATGAAGGTAAAGCTTCTAATGAAATTATGTGGTTTGTCAAATCGTTGGAAAATTTCAATGTGGCTTTGGTTATGAATTTTGGTAAGACGGATTTGTCTTTGGTTAAACAGCAGCTTATTTTGACTTAAAAAAACAAACTCCCTGGTGCAGAGTTATATAATAGTATAAATTTCAAAAAAATCCAGGTAAAACAAATGAAAGCCTTTGAAGTCACAGGAACGATCGACGAAAAAGGTCAATTAATTCTCGATCGACCTTTAACCGCAGAAACTCCCGGCCGCGTGCGAATCATCGTTCTTCTTCCCGAACCTACAGATGAAGATGAAGACGACCCCGACGATACTCCAGTTGAAGAAGTAAAAGCTAGTCTCAGAAGATCATTGCAGCAAGCCAAAGCCGGACAAACGAGATTAATCTCGGAACTGTGGGAGAGAATCGATGCCGAAAAAGGTCAATTATTGCTCGATCGACCTTTAACACTCGGTATTTCCGCTCTTCTACGAATTATTCTCCTTTCCAAACCTATAGATGAATCTGAAGAAGATCCAGATGATACTCCAGTTGCAGAAATAAAAGCCAGTCTCAAAAGAGCGTTGCAGGAAGCTAAAACAGGGCAGCGAATACCTCTTTCTCAAATGTGGGAGGGCATCGATGTCGAATGAATCCCAGCTCGTTCAGATCGATTTAACGCCTGAGTATAAGCGAAATTTGCGTGAATTATCCAAACGATTTCGCCAAATCCGGCTAGATACGGGGCCAGTAATTGAGCAACTACAGGCTGGCAATTTTATTGGCGATCGCATTCCTGGAATGGGGGAAGATTATATCATCTTAAAAGTCCGGGTGAAAAACAGCAACATCCAAAAAGGAAAAAGTGCAGGATATCGCATGATTTATCAGATTGAATCGCCCGTCAGCGTACTTTTGTTAACCATTTACTCAAAATCAGATCGAACAGATATCAGTCTCAACGAAATCCGCAACATCATCGCCGAGTTTGACGAAAACGAATAGCGGTGTATTATAAACTCTATGATTAGCTATCTCAAAGGCACAGTCGCCGATATCGCCAAAGGCAGCAACCGCGTCATATTGACTCTCGAAGTCAATCAAATCGGCTATGAAATCCAAATTTTGCCCCGCGTGACCGGTCAATTGCCAGCCTCCGGCGAAGTCGCCCAAATCTTTACCCACCAGCAAGTTAAAGAAGACCAAATCGTATTGTACGGTTTTGGCAGCGCGGCAGAACGCGATTTGTTTCGGCAGTTGACGAGTGTCAGCGGTGTGGGTGCTCAACTGGCGATCGCACTTCTCGATACTTTAGGATTGCAAGATTTAGTCCAGGCGATCGTCGGCGGTAACACCCGCATCCTCGCCAAAACCCCGGGCGTAGGTACAAAAACCGCAGAACGTCTCGCCCTGGAACTCAAAAGCAAACTCTCGGAATGGCGCCAGCAAGCAGGTTTGACAACTTCAGTCGCCGCCGGAGTCCCCCCAGCTATTCAAGAAGAAGTCGAGATGATCCTGCTGGCGATGGGATACACTGGGGCTGAAGTCTTGCAAGCGCTGCAAACTCTCAGTCAAGACAGCACTTTGTCCGCCAAAGGTGATGCGGATGATTGGATACGTGAGGCGATCGCCTATTTGAGCCGATAATCCCCTACCCGATCCAGAAACCGGGAAGAAAAACCAAAAATCTGCCGGGTCAACAAACCCATCCGTGGCAAAAATTTTATCGTTGTTATGCTTCCCCTGTGATAACATAGGAGATTGTGACAATCGTACAAAAAAAACTAAAATCAATTCATGGCTCTTACACAACAGCGCAAACAAGAAATCATGGGCGACTTCCAAACCCATGAAACTGATACAGGCTCAGCAGATGTCCAAGTCGCCATGCTGACCGATCGCATCACGAAACTCAGCGCCCACCTGAAAATCAACCAAAAAGACTTCGCCTCCCGGCGCGGTTTGATGATGATGATCAGCCGCCGCAAGCGCCTGCTGGCATACATCCAAAGGGAAAATGTCGATCGCTACAAAGCATTGATTGCCCGTCTAGGCATTCGCGGCTAAACACCAAAGCCAAAATTTGCGACAATATTCTTTAATCTTGGACAAACACCAAGACTTATTGAAAAATGTTCGAGATTTCAGGTTAGAGATAAAATATGTCCTCCGAACCACCCCGCAAGCGCTTGCCCTTTGAACCGGCAACAAATCGTAAAAAAACGCCTAAAAAGCCCCCAGAACCCCAAGCAAGCGTAGCCTTAGAGTCGGATTCTGCCGACAAGCAGCCGAAAGCTAACAAAACCGGAAAACAGGCGCAATCCATCCCAGAAGTAGTCAGCCAACGCATGATATCTCGCATAGCGGTATTCTGCGGCATACCGACCCTGCTGGGAATTTGCACATTTTTTGTAAGCTATTTGGTAGTCAGCAAGGGCTTGTTTGATTTGCCCAACACAGCAGTATTGCTGGTAAGCATGGGCTGTTTTGGTCTAGGCGTTCTGGGATTAAGCTACGGAGTCCTCTCGGCTTCCTGGGATGAAGAAGTTTCAGGAAGCACTCTGGGGTGGGAAGAATTTAATACCAATTTTGGACGGATGCGAGAAGCGTGGCGCGCCGCGAAGCCAAAAAGTTAGTTATTAGTTATTAGTCATTAGTCATTAGCTAACAACTAAGCTGTTAACCATTAGCGAGTTTGTGTTTGGGGAGGGAACAAGAACCCGCCCCACAACAATGCTAACCATACTGATATAAATAGATTCTCGATCGCCATTGCATCTATTTTTTTCAGTGCATCAGAGTCATCATCCGTTTCTAGCCCAACAGAAAAGGCAAAAAAAATATGATTATTGTAATGAAAGCCGGCACTCCAGAAGCCGAGATCGATCGCATCGACGAAGAGCTCCGCACTAGCTGGGGTTTGATACCAGAAAAAATTGTCGGCCGTTACAAAACCGTCATGGGTTTGGTAGGCGACACCGTTGAGCTCGAACCCATGCAACTGCGCGAAATGAGCACCTGGATTGAAGAAGTGCTGCGCGTGGAAAAACCCTACAAACGCGCTTCTCTGGAGTACCGCCAAGGAGAAGCCAGCGAAGTAGCGGTTGCTACTCCTTTAGGAACTGTAATGATCGGCTTGCACCACCCGATCGCGATCGTAGCAGGCCCTTGCTCGGTCGAAAACGAAGAAATGATCGTCGAAACGGCAATGCGCGTCAAAGCTGCTGGAGCTCATTTTCTCCGTGGTGGCGCGTACAAACCGAGAACTTCCCCCTATGCTTTCCAAGGCCACGGCGAGAGTGCTTTGGGATTGCTAGCTGCGGCGCGGGAAGCTAGCGGTTTGGGAATTATCACCGAAGTTATGGATGCGGCGGACTTAAGTGCGATCGTAGAAGTAGCCGACGTAATCCAAGTCGGGGCGAGAAATATGCAGAATTTCTCACTGTTGAAGAAAGTCGGAGCTCAAGACAAACCTGTTTTGCTGAAGCGCGGCATCTCGGCCACCATTGAAGAATGGTTGATGGCTGCTGAGTATATCATGGCTTCTGGCAATCCGAACGTGATTTTGTGCGAGCGCGGAATTCGCGGGTATGACAGGCAATATACGCGGAATACGCTAGATTTGTCGGCAGTGCCAGTATTGCGGACTCTGACTCACTTACCGATTATGGTTGACCCGAGTCACGGCACCGGTTGGGCGCAGTTTGTACCGTCGATGGCCTTTGCTTCGATCGCCTCTGGTACAGATTCGCTGATGATTGAAGTGCACCCGAATCCGAAAAAAGCTTTGTCTGACGGGCCGCAATCTTTAACACCGGATCAGTTCGACAAGTTGATGGAAGAATTGGCGGTGATTGGTAAAGTCATGGGACGTTGGCCGCAGCCCGTGCCAGTTTTGGCATAGAAATCGCACTCATAAGTAGGTCATTGCCAAAAAAACCATAGTATTCACAAGGTACTATGGTTTTTTTGCGCTTACCCGTTACTCATTGAATTAGCGATCGCTTTGATTTAAGATTGTTTCAATTTGATTTTTTACTTGTTCGAGTTCTCGACGTTTGTCAGCCAGCCACACTTTTTGGGACTCGCATTCTGCTTGATTTTGGCGATCGCGCTTTTCCTGCTGTTCTAACAAATTCTCCCACAGCGAGATAGCTTTTGACATCGCATCGCTATTCGCATCAGCGCGATCGTTAAATACTGCAATAACTCTTTCTTGTACCTTCTCAAAAATAGACTCTGCCGATTCACCAAATTTCTCAAAGCCTAATTCACAAACTTTTTCCTTAATCTGGTTATGAATTCCATCAACATCTAGCATTCCCAATCCAAATGCACCACCTCCACCAGCAGCTAAGGCACCCAAAATAATTGGAATAATACCAACTCCTCCAAACAGCAATCCCGCCGCTACTAATCCACCAAGGCCTAAACCGCCAAGATAACCTCCAGGACCTCCAATATCTGAGATCGATGAAGCGATACCGCTTCCACCGATCCCAATTCCGCCCAGATCACCTGCGATCGCCAAATTATTAAATTGACTGACAAGGTTACTACTCAGTTGCTTATCGAAATTTTGAAACTCCAGCCTAATTGCATAAATATCTTCATTGATTTGGTTATTTAAAACAGCCACATTTTGTTGTAAAATTGCTTTGACTTTTTGACTTGCCCAATCTTCTATTTCTTTCGTCATGTCTAGGACAAATTGATTAGAATAATCTTTAATCAATTTGTTTTGACTCCAAATATGGTTATGTCCGGAAGTCCAGCGATGACTTTTTGATCCCAAACGTTGTCCCAATCCTTCCGCCCATTTATGCCAAGATTCAATAGCTTCTTCTAAAGACTGCTCCATCAATTCATTAGCTAAAAATCTAATTTTAACCTCGCGACCGCTTACTTCCGCCATTTGTTCAAATATTTTCTGCTTATCTCCTTGATCAACTGTCAATTTTCCCTCTAACATTTCCTCCCATTGATTCAATTCCTCACAACCAGTGTCAATAATTTGCTTAATTCCGGCGGCGGACTGCCGAAGTGCGATCGCCCCCCGTTCAACAGTCAGAAATTTCTCAATCGAATCAGTAAAACCCTGAAAAGATTTTAGATAATCATCATTTTCATTTCCTTCTAAAATCGCCTCCAATGCAGATTGAGCAGAAATAAAATGAATCCGGTTTTCACCAGCAATCAAATTTTGACTCTTAACAATCGTTTCTACCCTTTTTCGTACCTGCTGGCGACTCTCTTCCCGCCGCAGCAAATCGAAAAAATTAACTACCATAAAAATATTACCCGCGCCTTCGTTATTGCCATAATTGAGTTCTTTTTTCAAGTACAAAAGCAGTTCCCGCTCTTTCTCCGTTAAAGCATTTTGAGCATGAGTTAAGAAAATAACCGCATCAGTTGTTTTGAGAACCTGTTGGGTGACTAATGTGCGTTCGGCTTGTTCGTTCAACCCAGGAGAATCAATAATTTCTACCCCATTGCGGCACAACTCTAAGTCGGGATGTTCAAAAACGATTTCGGCAATTTCCGACTTGGCAATTTCTTCATCGGCATAAGAACCATAAGCGGCTTCTTCCGAAATCGAAGCTTTCTCTTGATATTGTGCAGGTGGAATTTCTTCCTCTCGTCCATTTTTGTAGCGACAAATAACCCGGCGCTGTGAACCATATTTCAAAATGGTCACATTACCGCTACAGGGAATATCGCGCACTGGTTGGATTTCCTCACCGAGTAAAGCATTGAGTAAAGTTGATTTGCCTTTACTAAACTCGCCGACAACAGCAACGCGAAAACATGGAGATTGCAATCTCTGAGATACTTTGGTTATTTCTTCGGCTAAAGTAGGAGATAGCACGTTGCGATCGCTTCCATCTTGCAGAGTTAAACATAGTTTTCCACAAACAGCATCCAGTTGTTGTCGGTACAGTTGAAATTTTTTCAACTCTTGATAGGACGAAACTGACTGTTTTTGATTTGTTTTGTGTTTCGGTTTTGCTGGTAAATGTCCGATAATGTGACTGGCAGCACGGACAAACATAGAATCGAGAGATTGAAATTGCGCTGGATCTAGTAACGAGTGGAGTTCTGTTAAAGCTGCTGTATCGCTTATTGCTTGACTGCTAAAACTGGCTTCCAAAACAGTCAAAAATCGCCCAGCGATTCCGAGTTTGTTGGCGACAATCGTCAAATACTCTTTTTCGCGTTTATCTATTGTCCCATCTGCCGCCGACATTTGATACCCAAAACTAATCAGCAGCAGTTTTTCCTCCTCAGAAAAACACGCTGTCAGCGCCAGCAACGCGGTCAATTTCTTGTAAACTTGCTGTTCCCGCACGCTCTTAACCATCGGCATTACCAATGGGCGCAAATTGTTGTTAGCGGGAATAAGTTCCGTAAAAGTTGTCCGCAATCGCTGCGTTTCCTCAGCACTTACCGTACCGTCGGCATGAATGACTCCCAGCAACACCGTTATCAGCCCCGCCAGGAAAAGCACAGGCGGAGTAATATCCTCTTTTCGGAGGTTTTGCCCTGTCAGTCGGGAAATAAGCTCAACCGTTTGTGAACTAATTAGTGAAGTGTCCATTTTCGGCGTCTATTTATAATTTTTTTTATTTAATCTATCATAAGAGATAAGTTATTCTTTGGTATGCTACCGGGGTAAAAAGTAATGATGAACTTTGTATTTCCCGCAGCGGTACAGGCTGCGATCGAGGCTGGCAAGTACGTACAAGTGTTTACATCGGCTGGAGTGCCGATCGGCATGGCGAGAGATGCAGCGACAGGAGAGTTCGTAGCCCATGCCGTTGGCGCAGCCCTCAACAACAGCCCGCTATCGCCGTTAGTCTCGCCGTTGCAGTTTGCGATGCAAGGCTTGCAGATGCAACAAATGCACATGGGCTTTCAAGCCGTCCAAGCGAGTTTGGGCGTGCTGCAAGCGACAACAGCCGTCATTGGTGTGGGAACTGTGGCTGGGGTAGCCTTGTCAGCGGTGAATTTGCACCAGACATTGAAACTAAAAAAAGCGGTAGAAAGGCTGGAAGTTAAAGTAGAAAATGGTTTCATCAATTTAGAACAACTTTTGAAAGGCCAAGGCGCGGAAATTAAGCAATTACTTTCGGAAGTGGTTGCAGATATAAAATTTGAGAACCATCGCCTAGTCTTAGTGCGGGCTTACGGGTTATTTAATCAAGCAATTCAACGAATGCGATCGGCTTTGCAAATTCAAGACATTAACCGTCGCAATGCTGAAATTGACGCAGCGCGGGGGATGTTGTTTGAAGCTTTAGCAGACTACAGAAATCCGCATTTATTAGAAGAAACTTGTGCGGCGGGACAGTTGCGGCGGTTAGAGTGCAGTTGGGCGATCGAGCAAAGTATTATCGGCACGTATCAGGTGCAAAATGAATTTGGTGCTGCGGGCGATCGGCTTTCTCAACTTCAACAACAAATCCGTCAAGATGGCCTCGATATCATACAATGCTGTGACTCTGACGAAGAGCTTGATTTTCTATTTCCTGAAATCACCCGAATTCACAATCACGATTTAGCCGCCTTAGACATTTGGCTTAATCAGATTGAATGGACTAAAGCTTTGCCCGAAAGTGAGCTAAAACAGTTACAGAGTAAAGATTTTACTAATGCAAAGTTTTCATCAAGCGGTGATAAAAAATCAGCAACAACAGCTTCAGCAATACCGGATGAACAGTTGTTTTATGAAAATTTGCGGCCTAAGTCTCATTTTTATTCTCTTCGGACTCAACTGGAATTAATGCTCGATCCGCGGCAGCGTCCAGAGTATGAAAATTATATCATTCAGCAAGGGGAAATAGCGGGTCATAAAAGTTTAGTATCGTCGAACTTGGAAAAAGCGTCTGATTTTGCTGTTGCTAATCTGTTTTACTATTTCAGAGTCCGGGATGAATCGGAAGACGAATCAGAATTAGATCCTGATGAAACTACAACTGATACCACTACTCCTAACGTTTTTGCTGAATCTTCCCCAAGTGGTAAGGTTAAGCAGCAAATCTATGAAAAAGTCAAAGCCGTTGTTGCCAAGCAACTAGAAGTTGATGCAAGTGAAGTCACCATCAACGCTAATTTTGCCAATGATTTAGGAGCCGATTCTCTCGATGCAGTAGAGCTAATTATGGCGATCGAGGAGGAATTCGACATTGAAATTCCCGATGAAGTTGCCGAGCAAATTAGTACCGTTCAACAGGCTGTTGATTACATTTACAAAAAAGTTGATGTTTAAAAAGCCAAGACAGTAACCAACTTCAAATTCCTGAAACAACAGAAGCTCAGATTCAAGATGATTCCCAAACTATGAAATAATTTGGGTTAACTTCAGATTCAGGAATATTTAATTGCGATGATGGCTTGTCAGAAACGTGCATCATGCTCAACTTTTCAGTGTACAAACTGACCTAATTTGTAATTTGCTTTAATTTTACCCCTGTTTTGATTATCCATCAATTACTATCGAGAACTCAAAGACATTCATTAAGTTGTTTCATATCCCCTTGCGGCTGCACTTGCTTGTGCAAACTAATTTTGTCGCCCACTTCATACCCCGAATTAAAACCCGCCGCGCTGCTGACTTGAGAATCTGTTCTCGTTCTAATTTTAACCCCTCGGCCCTCTAGATAATCCGCGATCGCCTGTTGATTTTTCTCAAACATCGATCGCACTACAATCGCTGGAGTCGCCGCCACATCGCCCGAACCCGGAATCCCCGACTCTTCCATCTCCTGTTTTTGTTCCAACAATCTTTGTCTCAACCTTGTCGCGCATCCAACCCGAAAAGCATTCAGATACGCCAACCCCCTGCCGTTTCCTTTGCGGTATTTAGCCCTTTTTTCAATTGCCGAACTCAAATACTCGTACAGGTGTTTACAAACAATCAGGTTTGTAGAAGTTCCCACCAAAAACATACTGCCATTATAAGTGTTTCGCATGGCATTGCAACCGTTAGCGTCGGCAATTCCTGAAAGCAGCATCATTTTCCAAGTGACAAATTTCGATGTTGTTTCAACTGAGTTTTCGTCAATCTCTTCTTGGTGATTTGGCCCTAAATCCGCGAGGCTGAGATTGTACTGTGCCAGTAAAAGGGAAGCTTTTTCGGCCGCAGCAGTCGATTCGTTTTCATTGGATGAGGTGGCGAGGGCTAACAGCTTTTTGATTCTTTCGACAATACTTGTGTCTGCCATTTTTCAATCGGTTTTAGGGTGAGAGTAAGCGGTGGCAAGGATTCGGGTGAATTCCCATTTTAGTATAGCTGGGAATGTGCGAGATTTTTTGAGGAGGATTTTTTTGAACCGCAGAGGGCGCAGAGGGCGCAGAGAGAGAGAGAGAGAAAGAAAGAAAGAAAGAAAGAAAGAAAGAAAGAAGTTTGCAACTGATGCGCGGATTGGTTACTCTTCGAGGACTTCCAGGACTGATTTGGGCAACAATTTATCTTTAAACCAGACTACTTTTGCTGGCACGTCATTTACATTCACCCCGGCTTTTTCTAAATTCAGCCGTTCGGAAATAGCTAAAATCAAGTGTTCGCATTCAGACTTCTGTACTTGTGCAAATTTCTTTTGCAGATACTCCGGCCGCCAATAGCCAACTATTTCTAATAAAAATACTCGCCCGTCGGGATGCACTAACCGAAAGTCGGGAATCATCACACTACCTGGAATCGGAATTAAATCAACTTCTCGCTCTAGTTGCCACTCGGTTTTTGTGGAATTCCATCTTTCAGCAAATGCGGCTTCTAACATACTATCATAAGGCTTGCCTGGGGGATAGTGGCTGACTAAACCGCAGTCGGAATTTAGGGTAAATTTACCTGTTTTCAAAACGCCACTAAAAGGATCTTTTGTGTGCAGTGTCGAGTGCATACTCCATTTGGTGACGTGCAGCAGTGCCGGCAGCATTTTCGCCAGGGCTAAGCCGTAGCGGGTGCTGGGTTTAAATAAGCTTGTAGGGCCGTCTATTGTGAGTGTAAAACCGTGGTCTGCATCGCCTTCGATGTAAGTCATTAATTGAAATAGTTTCAGATAGCGAAATAATAGTTTGTATTCTCCTGGATCGTTGCGGTGGGCGGTTAATTGGACTTGACTTGCTCGGTAAAATATGCCTTGAACTTGAGAAAGATTGTATTTGTGAAGCAAGTTTTCGGGTGTTGGTGCATTAAACTCAGTGAGGATTTTGTTTTCGTTTAAATCCGCGTATAAACCTGTAGTGATTTCGTGAGGCAAAACTTCTCTGTTTAACTCTTGGCTGAGTTCACTTGCTACTTTTTCCAGGGTTAATTGGGTGGATTGAGGGCTGGGAGTCGATCGGGCAGACAAGGCAAAAACCCGCTGTCTCAACTCTGAGGGTTCTAGGGGACTGATGACTTCCAAGGTGCAGAAACCGCCTTTCAGCAGGTGCGCTAATCCCCGTTTCAGGCGATAATCCGGGCTGTCGCCTTCTAATTCTAGCAAGCGTCCGTCGAGCTCGCCTTGGGTTTTGCCGATCGACTCTTGAAAGCAGTCGATCATTTCCTTCGCTGCTTCTAAGTTTTTAGCATCTATCTTGAGGCGGAGAGGAATAATTGATTCTCCGTTTTGGCGGTGACTTAATAAATCAGTTGGTAACATAAGCAGTGAAAAGTTTTACTCAATTCTTCGTTCAACAATTACCATAACCCCCCTAAGTTTTCCCTCTTCTGTCAAGCTTTGGGTAGTCCGAATTCGGCGATCGGGACTGACAAGATGGATGGTTTCAACCGCCCTCATCAAGCCAGTTGCTTTGTCCCATACTTGAAAAATTATCAAATCATCTCCAACTTCTGTCGCTAGTGTATTGTAGTTCGGAAAAACCGAGTCCCGACCTTCAATTTGCACTTGCCCTTCGCCGACAACATAACCCACAAAATTTTGGGTTTCACTCTGGCCATTGGCATAAGTTTGAAGGTTAGTTTGCCTCCACTCGTTATCAACTATTTTCTGGGTTACTACTGCTGTAAAGCGCCTGGTTTCTTTGCAGTCGGCATCGAGTATTGTCCAGTCACCCTCCCAAACTCCTGTATGTTTGGGGAAAATTTTAAAGTTAGTTAGTTGTGCAGTTTCGCTCATTTTTAGGTAAACTAAATTAGTTAATGTTGAGATTATACACTAATTGGGCAATCTTCAATCTTCCTTGGAATCATCATTTTTTTTACCCCATCTTGCGGGTGATTCTGCTGCTTTTTTAGTCGCCTCTCGTTGACTCCGTAAATGGGTGTGGGTTTGACAGTTTCTAATTTATGATATTCTGGCTTGGGCGGTTCTATTTGTGTTTGTGGTTGGGGTTGGTGAGGCTGCATTCCTCCTCTGCGGCGTTGGGATGTTCTTCGTCGCGAAGTACGCGAAGGGAAGAGAGAGAAAGAAAGAGAGGGTTCGGAAATAGTTTAGGCTTGCTACCAGGGAATTTCATCATTGTCTTCTCCCCATTTTGCGGGTGATTCTGCTGCTTTTTTGGTTGTCTCTCGGTTGACTCCGTAAATGGGTGTGGGTTTGACAGTTTCTAATTTCTGATATTCTGGCTTTGGCGGTTCTATTTGTGTTTGCGGTTGGGGTTTGTGAGGCTGCATTCCTCCTCGGCGGCGCTGGGATGTTCTTTCTTCGCTGGTGTCTTCGGTGACGACTTCGTAGAGAATTGCTAACTTATTTACATCGCTGCTTTTGCGGAGAACTCGACCCAATCGCTGGATGTATTCGCGTTCGCTGCCCGTACCTGACAATATGATAGCAATTCTGGCGTCGGGAACGTCCACTCCTTCGTTGAGGACGTGGGAAGCGACGAGGGTTTTGTATTCGCCGCTGCGAAAGCGATCGAGGATTTCGTGGCGTTCTTTGACTGGGGTTTGGTGGGTAATTGTGGGGATGAGAAATTCTTGGGAAATTCGGTAAACTGTGGCGTTGTCACCGGTGAAAATTAGGGTGCGCTGGGGAGAGTGTTCTGCTAGTATTTGGGCTAAGATTCGCAGTTTTCCTTCGGTACAAAGGGCGATTTCTTTGGCTTGGCGGTGGGCTAGCATGGCGCGCCGTCCCAGGGGCGATCGCGCGCTTGCCATGATAAACTGTTTCCAACCATCCAGGCTGGATATTCTGATGTTAGACTGTTTTAAGAAGTCGTTGCGAATGTTAATTAATTCGGCGTAGCGGTCGGTTTCTTCTGTTGACAGTTTTACCATAATTTGAACTATTTTATGGTCGGCTAAAGCATCGCCTGCCAAATCTTCGGGTCTTTTGCTAAATACTGTGGGGCCGATAAGAAAATGTAAATCGCTGTGGCGGCCATCTGTGCGATCGGGTGTAGCGGTCAGTCCCAGTCGAAAAGGCGCGATCGCATATTCGGAAATTACTCGATAAAAGTCTGTTGGCAAATGGTGGCATTCGTCAAAAACCAGCAAACCGTATTTATTGCCCAAGGTTTCTGCATGAATACTTGCACTGTCATAGGTTGCCACTAAAATTGGAGTTTTGTCTCGCGAACCTCCGCCCAACAATCCGATTTCGATGTCGGGAAAAGCTGCCTTTAAATTAGCATACCACTGGTGCATTAAATCGAGAGTTGGTACTACAATTAATGTACTGCGACCAGTGACTTGCATGGCTAATTGTGCCAGATAAGTTTTGCCGGAAGCGGTAGGGAGGACGACTACTCCTTGGCTTCCTGCTTCCTGCCAAGCTGCGAGGGCCTGTTCTTGATGTGGGTAAGGCTGCATTTCCACGCTGGGTAAGAGTTCGAGTAGTTCGTATCCCCTAGCTTCGTCCGTGAAGTGAATGCACTCGGCTTGGAGGCATTCTACCAGCGGGCGGTAGTGAATTGCCCGAATGCGGTATTTTTCCACGCGATCGTCCCATGTCGCAAAGTCCACCCAGTCTCTGCCTTTGGGCGGCGGGTGTAGCAGCAGCGTTCCGCGATCGAATGTTAAGGTAGGTGTGCGTGGCATTTGTTTAGATAGGGGGGCGAGTTATGCCTGTTAAATTATAAGTGACCGCTCAAATATATTGACACCAAACTCTCTAGAAGTTAGTTCTTTTTTAAGCAAATCTCTAGAACCACCATCTACTTTATACCGTTTCGGGTTGTTTGTTAAGATTTTTACCATTTTTTTTAGCAGATAAGTTTCCCTCAATGTCAAAAGTTCATTTGCACCTACCTGGTTAGTTGAAAGTCTGGCGAAGATGTTGGAATATCTAAAGATAGTATGGTTGCTGAGGTGGGAACTCAATACGGGTGCTTTGCCTAAAAAATAATTTCTCTTACTATCCCAAAAAACGGTCCCTCATTGATTATAATTGGGAGTCATTTAAAGAAAAAGTAAGTCAAAAAAAATAAAAAAAAAGGGGTATAAAAGGTAAATGTAGAGTAACCATTTTAAGTGGCTTTACTTACGAGTAGTTTGACGTAATGTATATCAATGCCGACCACGCATATCAAATAAAGTAGGAACAAGCTAAAAAGACGATCGACTTGATGGAAAACGATCAATTTGGGAAATTGCGATCGCACTGGCTGAAAATCCAACAAAAATTCTCCTAGACTAGCCGGATTGCCAAATCTAAAATCTACAATGGTATTGTCCCGCTGGGGATGGTTTTTAGGTTAGATTCGATCTACGTATGCCTGAGATTAGAGGTTATAGATGGAAATAGGCGTCCCCAAGGAAATCAAGGATTTAGAGTTTCGAGTCGGGCTTAGCCCCACAAGTGTCCGGGCTTGTTCGGACAAAGGCCACACAGTTTTTGTGGAAACCAATGCTGGTGCTGGGGCCGGTTTTGCGGACGAGGACTACGTTGAAGCAGGGGCTAAGATTGTCTTAAAGGCTTCAGATGTCTGGAATCGCGAACTAATTGTTAAAGTTAAAGAACCGCTGCCTGCTGAGTATCCGCTGATTAAAAAAGAGCAGTTGCTGTTTACATATTTGCACTTGGCGGCCGATCGCACATTAACCGAGCATTTAATCAGCAGCGGAGTCCAGGCTATCGCCTACGAAACCGTCGAACTCCCGGACAGAAAATTGCCGCTGCTGACCCCGATGAGCGTTATTGCAGGGCGTTTGGCCGTGCAGTTCGGAGCTCGGTTTCTGGAACGACAGCAAGGCGGCCGGGGCGTACTTTTGGGCGGTGTACCGGGGGTGAGACCGGGTAAAGTTGTGATTTTGGGCGGCGGAATTGTCGGCACAGAAGCAGCCAGAATAGCTGTAGGAATGGGCGCGAGAGTGCAAATTTTAGACGTAAATGTCGATCGCCTAGCCTATTTAGAAACTCTGTTCGGTTCGAGAGTAGAATACCTCTACAGCAGTCCTTTACAAATTGAAGCAGTTGTTCCCGATGCTGATTTGTTAATCGGTGCGGTTTTGGTCTTAGGTAAAAAAGCTCCGGTGCTGGTTTCTCGCGAATTTGTTGCGAAAATGCACCCCGGTTCTGTGATTGTTGACGTAGCCGTTGACCAAGGCGGCTGTGTGGAAACTTTGCGGGTAACTTCACACACAAATCCTACTTATGTTGAGGAAGGAGTTGTGCATTACGGCGTGCCGAATATGCCCGGTGCCGTGCCTTGGACTGCGACTCAAGCTTTGAATAACAGCACTTTGCCTTATGTTTTGCAGTTGGCAAATAACGGAATTAAAGCTTTGGAAATGAATCCGAGTTTGGCGAAGGGATTGAACGTGCAGAATCACCGATTGGTGCATCCGGCCGTGCGCGAGGTTTTCCCCGATTTGGTCGATTAGATTCCCCTTTTTTCAGCAAATCCTCTAGGGTGCGTCAGATCAAAGCTTGTGGATTATTAATAACGGGACGCGATCTGACGCACCCTACTCAACTACACAGCGTTTTGCGATGTTTGGCTAACAGTAAATCCTCGAAACTAAAGCATTTCTCAACCAGAACACTAATTTGTGCAAAATATTACTCGCAGTCCAGAAAAAAAAAATTCCCCAAAACACTTGACATATCGGCGAACATATGGCAATGTAGTAATTCGTGACCGATGCGGAACTGGCGGAATTGGTAGACGCGCATGATTCAGGTTCATGTGGTGCAAGCCTTCCGGGTTCAAGTCCCGGGTTCCGCATTCCAAAGGCAGAAGGAAGTTTGGGGTTAACCCGATACAGGCAATAACCCCATTCGCTCTGCTGAATTAAACAATGCTGACAAGTATTCAAAACCCCCTAGTTAAAGAAATTCGCAAGCTGCACAGCTCGAAGGGACGCAGGGAACAACAATTATTTTTACTCGAAGGGACGCACTTGCTCGAAGAAGCTTGCGCGGCAAAATACCCGCTAGCAACCGTTTGCTGCACTCCCGAATGGCTGGATCAGCAGGGGGAACTTTGGGAGCAAGTTGGTAATTTAGCCGATCGCACCGAGTTAGTAAGTGCAAAAGTGTTAGAGTCGATCGCCACTACAGTCCAACCCGACGGCATTGTCGCCACCGCACCCCGCACCGCAACAGAACCCGCAAAATTGTCAACTTTAGGAATAGCCCTAGAAACAATCCAAGATCCCGGCAACTTGGGGGCGATCGTCCGCACGGCTGCGGCTGCTAATGCCGACGGTTTGCTGCTGAGCGCAGACAGCGCCGATTTAGACCATCCCAAAGTGCTGCGCGCCTCCGCAGGAGCTTGGTTTAAGCTGCCAATGGCAGTCAGTCCAGATTTAACCGCCGAAGTCTCGGCCTATAAAAATCGAGGAATGCAAATTTTAGCAACCGTCGCTGGGGCCAGTTTAAGTTATTGGGAAGTAGATTTGCGAGTGCCGACTCTGATAGTTTTGGGCAACGAAGGCTCTGGTTTGTCGGAAGAATTGAGGAGTTTGGCCGATCGACAAATCCAAATTCCCCTGAGTCGCGGCGTAGAATCTTTAAATGTGTCGATCGCCGCAGCCCTCATGTTGTACGAAGCTCAACGGCAAAGAACTGATTAGACTTATTGCATAAATTTTTGATTCATAGGGAAACCGCAGATAAACGCAGATAAACGCAGATTCATTTCCAGATAGGAGAGCGAATGCCTGCTATTCAAATCTCTTATTTAATTGTTAATTAATCCTTATCTGTAGGGCGGGTTCATCAATATGTGTAATATCATTTCCGGTTACACCGGAATGATGTTGACTGTTGACTGTTGACTGTTGACAGTTGACTGTTCGCTGTCAACTGTCAACTGTCAACAGTCAACTCGAATTTACTATTCCGATGCTAACGGATTTGATATAACTTCAGATTTATACCCTTGGACATACGGGTGGTCTGAAACCGGGTTTTTTAACCAACATATCTCCTTACAGCACGCAGATTCGGTAAAAAGCCCGGTTTCTTGGGGCCGAGTGCGATCGCCAAATGAAGCTGTCGGGCATTTAAATTGTATTTTTCACTTCGCTGTGCCCCAGCGTTTCCTCCCCCTCTCCCCATCTACCCCTCTGAGATGTGGCGGATGTTGTTTACATTGATGCAAACTGTAAAGCCAGGAAAGCGGGTACTCTCGTATCAACAGTCCTGGCTGGTATGAAATAAATATGAAGAAGTGTAGCCAAGTGTTCTCACAAATGTTAAGATTCTTAACATAACGTAGTATTGTGCACACCCCAACCAAAACCTAACCTGAGACGGTGCTGACTGGGAGTAGTAGCTAGCTACCATAAAATTAAGCCTCTTTAAATGGAAGGAAAGCGCAAGTCCCCGCCCGCTTTCCTTCCCAGCTAAAGCTAGGGGTTTGCGACTACCGCAAACCTTTAGAGGCACAGATCCTCAGCGGGAAAAGCTCATGAAAACTCTTAAGTCCTCAGATACAGATTCTGTTCGCGCTTACTTGCGGGAAATCGGCCGCGTTCCCTTGTTGACCCATGAGCAAGAAATACTCTACGGGAAACAGGTACAGCGCTCAACCGCACTGCATCAGGAGAAAGATATTTTAGCCGAAGAGTTAGGCCGCGACCCGACGGCGGCTGAATGGGCACAGGCAGTTGGGCTGTCTGAGGCACAGTTGCAGCGGACGATCGAGCAGGGGGAAAAAGCAAAGCGCCAAATGGTGGAAGCGAATCTCCGCCTGGTAGTGTCTGTTGCCAAAAAATATATCAAGCGCAACGTAGATTTACTGGATCTAATTCAGGAAGGCACGATCGGGATGCAGCGGGGAGTAGAAAAATTTGACCCGACTAAGGGCTACAGATTTTCTACTTATGCTTATTGGTGGATTCGTCAGGCAATTACCCGGGCGATCGCCGAAAAAGGCCGCACCATCCGCTTGCCGATCCACATCACCGAAAAGCTCAACAAAATTAAAAAGGCTCAGCGCCAACTTGCTCAACAGCTCGGTCGCGCGGCCACGGCTGCTGAATTGGCATCAGAGCTAGAATTGACTCCCAAACAGATTCGCGAATATCTCGATCGCGCGCGCCTGCCACTTTCCCTGGACTTGCGCGTGGGAGACAATCAAGATACAGAGTTGGGCGATTTGTTGGAAGATACGGGTACTACGCCAGAAGATTTTGCCCTGCAATCTTCCCTGCGGACTGACTTAGACCACCTAATGGCGGAACTGACTCAGCAACAGCGAGAAGTGCTCGCCTTGCGGTTCGGTTTAGAAGACGGACAAACCCTAACTTTGGCAAAAATAGGCGATCGTCTCAACATCAGTCGGGAACGAGTGCGGCAAATAGAACGGGAAGCTTTGACCAAGCTCCGCAAGCGCAAGCAAGATATCAACGATTATCTAGCCAGCTAGCTAGATTATTGGGGATTGGGGATCGGACATTTCGCCCACTCGCAATCCCCAATCTAAAATCGTAAAAACCGCCGCTTTTAATTCGGTTGTGCCCACTTGGTTGCTACAAATGTCCTGCTACATTAGTAATTACTTAGTAATAAAGATCAGCAGCGATCGGATAAGGGTTATTTAATTTAACCACCCGCGTCTAAAATAACAAGCTGTATCTGCAACGGAGGTACTCGTGAGCAACTCATCTAATAAATCCCCAGAATTCTTTGAAGAAGACGGAGAAAATGCCAACTTATTATGGCAATACGTGCAGTCAATGGCTCCCGACACAGTTTCTCAGTTGTCTAAGCCTACTTCTCACGAAGTGTTTCAAGTAATGGAGCGAAATATTGTTGGACTTTTGGGGAATTTGCCTTCGGAACACTTCGGGGTGACAGTGACTACCAGTCGCGAACATTTGGGTAGATTGCTCGCCTCGGCTATGATTAGCGGTTATTTTCTGAAAAATGCCGAACAGCGAATGACTTTTGAAAAGTCCCTACAAGCCAGTGAGAGACACGGCTCGGACGATTAGTAGATTTTGAACATTTAAGTGATCCAAGTGTCAAGCCCCCCCTCGCAAGATGGGGGCTTAATATTTTAGATTTTAGATTTTAGATTTTAGATTAAATAATTGAATAATTATTGATATTATTCTTAAATTCCCAATACCCAATTCCCAATACCCAATTCCCAATTAATATGTCTCTTCCTCCTTCGGCCCACAAAGTTATCGGCGTTGCTGCAATCTGGAACGATCGCCAACAAATTTTGATTGACAAGCGCCGACAACATGGACTGCACGGGGGTTTCTGGGAGTTTCCGGGCGGAAAAATAGAGCCTGGGGAAACAATCGAAGCTTGCATAAAACGGGAAATTATGGAGGAGTTGGGGATTGTCGTAGAAGTTGGCGATCGCTTGATTACAATTGACCACGACTACACTAAATTTACAGTTAGACTATACGTGCACCACTGCCGCCACGTCAGCGGTGAACCGCAAACGATCGAATGCGATGAAATTCGCTGGGTGACACTCGACGAAATTGACCAATTTACTTTTCCCAAGGCAAACGCACAGATTATTGCTGCACTGCGGAAAATTTGAGCTGTATACCAGAAGTAAAAAGCAAGAAGCAATCTTCCGCAAGGGTTTTAGGAATTAAGAATGTCCTAAGCCTCGGGCGCGGTTGCTGTAATATCAAATTCGGTTGCTACTGACAACTGTTAACTGACAACTGACAACTGTTAACTGACAATTGACAGCTAACTTTTATTTTTGGACGGGCAGAGTAAAGTGAAAACAACTGCCTCTATCGGGTACGGAGTCTACCCAAATTTGACCGTAGTGGGCGCGGATGATACCTTGACACAGAGACAGTCCAATTCCGTAACCGTCTGTTGATTTATCTCGCTGCAAGCGAAAGCTGTCTTCAAAAATGCTCGCACAATCTTCTTCAGGAATTCCCGGGCCGCTGTTGCAAATGCTGACTTGAACTTTGTAAGCGGTGCGGTGGAGAATTGAAAGATTAACAGTTCCTCGGTCTGGGGTGTACTTGCTGGCGTTGTCAAGCAGGTTGACTATGACTTGTTTGATGCGATCGGGATCGGCATAAACCAACGGCAAATCTGCGGGAATGTCTGTTTCTAAGTTCAGACTTTTCGCCTGAAATTTATCTTGAAACTGCAAGATTACATCTTGACAAATCGCCCCCAGTTCGATTCTTTTTGGTTCAATGTGGAGTTGAGCGTTTGTACCCCGGGCTGCTTGCAGGATATCTGTAATCATACGATCGACAATTCGGATTTGGCGGCGGGCTTGCTTCATCAAATGAGCCGCCAGACTCGGTGTCAAACGCGACTTTTCCCCCTCTTTCACCTTCTGACTTGACTCCAAAGTCTCCAAAGCCAAAGATGCCGCCGTCAAGGGATTACGCAAGTCGTGAGCTAGCATCGCAATAATCCGGTCTTTCAACTGCAACTGCTCTTGCAGGTGTTCTTTTTCCTGTTTGAGGCGAAAAACTTCATCGGAAAGCTGCACAATTTCGGCCGCGCAAGCAACGGAATAGATAGGTTTTGAGTCACTCAGGCTTTCAGCAAGAGCTGGGGCAGACTGTTGCTGAGCTGCGTATTCTTCTACAGAACGCTTCCAGCGGGGCCACCAGTGTTCGAGTTGGGCGATTAAATTGCTGCCGGCGAGAGTTTGTCGCGGCTCGGGATGAATTTTGAGCAGCGAGGGAGTGGCTACAAGTTTAAAGTATTCGGCTAAATCGGGCTGTTCTCCTACGTCGATGATTTGAAGCTCAAAGTCGCACTCTGCCTTCAAATCCTTTAAGGACTTGCGGATGTGTCTGGTCTGTTCCCGGGAAGAGGAACGCTTGTCTACAAACAGCAAAAGCTGTAAAAGCGGTGCGGAATTTACCGCCTGTTCGGGAGAACAGTCAGTGCCGCTGGTGCCGAGTGTTGGATGGACGCTGTTGAGCTTTTCGATCGGGTGAAAATAATTGAGCATTGCCGAGCCGAGTTATTTCACTTCTACTTTAATTTAATACTTACTTTAGATTTATGCTATTGTCCGATAATTTCATTACAGGCGGGCAGATGATATTTTTGAGATGGAAGAAAAATGAGTCGCTGCGGGTGGTGGTTCAAGTGGCGGCCGCCTTTTTTGTGCTGTGCCTGTTGCTGACGCTGCACCGCTACTACAGCTTTTACGCTACTTACGACCAAGGCATTTTCAATCAACTTTTTTGGAACGGCACTCGTGGTCACTTGTTTGAGAGTTCCCTCTCTTCGGCTTTGTCCACTAATGTGGTTCACCAAAATCAGCTCCCGGAAGTATCTTACTACCGGTTGGGACAGCATTTCACCCCGGCGCTAATGCTGTGGCTGCCAATTTACTCGCTGTTTCCCTCGCCCGTCACTTTGACGGTGTTGCAGGTGACTTTAATTACGGCGGCTGGAGGAGTGCTCTGGGCTCTGGCCAGACACTATCTCGAACCAAGGCTGTCGGCGACAATTGTTGTGAGCTATTACTGCGCTAACGCGGTCATCGGCCCGACTTTGGGCAATTTTCACGATATTTGTCAAATGCCGCTGTATGTCTTTGGCTTGCTGCTGGCGATGGAGAAGCGCTGGTGGCCATTGTTTGGGATTCTGGCAACTTTAATTTTGGCCGTGCGAGAAGATGGGGGAGTTGTTTTATTTGGCGTCGGAGTTTACCTGATTTTAAGCCGGCGCTACCCTCGGACTGGTTTAGCCGTCTGCATACTCAGTTTTGGTTATATGATCGTCCTGACCAATCTGATTATGCCTTTGTTTTCTGCTGATATATCCCAGCGGTTTATGATTGAGCGCTTCGGCCAATATGCCGATGGAGATGAAGCTTCTACTCTAGAAATTATTTGGGGAATGGTGAGCAATCCCGGGCGGTTGGTGGCTCAATTATTTACGCCGTTTTTTGGTAAGATTAGATACCTGCTTGGCCAGTGGTTGCCATTAGCTTTGGTTCCCGCTTTCGCGCCTGCGTCTTGGATGATAGCTGGATTTCCGCTGCTGAAGCTATTTTTAGCGAAAGGAGAGTCGGTGCTAGCGATTAATATTCGCTATGCGATGACTGTGGTTCCAGGGCTTTTTTATGGGGCTATTCTGTGGTGGGCCGAGCGTCAAAAGGAAGAAGATAGAATGGTGAGAGAGGAAAAAATGTTCTTGCGTTTTCCTTCTGCTTTATTTCCTCTGCCTTCGTCTTCAAAGTTTCGCCGCTTTTGGGCGTTTTGCATCTGTTTGTCGCTATTTTTTACCTTCACTTCTAACCCAAATCGGACTTTTTCTTTGATTTTGCCCGATGCGATCAATCCTTGGGTGCAGGTTCCTCTCGTCAGACAATGGCAGCACGTTTTGCAAGTGCGGCCGCTATTGGCTCAAATTCCTGCTGATGCTAGCGTGGCAGCGACGAATACTATTGTGCCGATTTTGTCAAGCAGGCGGGAAATTCTCAGGTTTCCGATGTTGGAACTCCGCAATGATGCGGGGAAGGCAGTAAAGATGCAATATGTAATTGCCGACATCTGGCAGTTGCAGCAGTATCAGGCTGCGTTTGGCGCGGAACGGGGACAGTTGCGGGAGATCGTACCGGCGATAGATCGAATGTCCAAATCTGGAGAGTACGGAATTGTTGGCTTTGAAGACGGGGCGATTTTGATGCGTCAGGGTGCTGTTTCTAATTCTGCATCGGCTGCTGCTTGGAGCCGTTTTCGCCGCGAATTGGAGCCGATTTTGAAGAAACGGTAAGCGGGTAGGCGCGATCGCCATTGCTTCCCTCAGTGGCACTAATCTTGAGGAAACCGGTTTTTTTCAGGCAATGGCGATCGAGCAATTTCATGCAAAAACCAGGTTTAGGCATGATTTTCTGTCTTTGTTGCTGCCAAAAGTCAGGCATGGGGCATCAACTTACGATCAACTCAAATTTGAGGTTTATCATTTTACAATAAATCTGTTAATCCTAAACATTAAGTTATATAAATTATTTGGAGGGAGAAAGATGAAAATTTTGGTATTGGCATGGGAGTTTCCTCCCAGAATCGTAGGCGGTATCGCCCGCCACGTATCGGAACTATATCCAGAATTGGTGAAGTTGGGACATGAAATTCACTTAATCACAGTAGAGTTCGGCCACGCGCCGATGTACGAAGTGGTGGAAGGAATACGTGTGCATCGGGTGGTGGTGGGACACGCCAGGGACTTTTTTCACTGGGTGGCGAACCTCAACCAAAGCATGGGCCACCAAGGCGGGAAACTGATGCTGGAGGAAGGCCCCTTTGATATCATCCACGCTCATGATTGGTTGGTGGGAGATGCCGCGATCGCGCTCAAGCATACCTTTAAAGTACCGCTAATTGCCACCATCCACGCCACCGAATACGGGCGCTTCAACGGCATCCACAATGAAGGGCAGCGCTACATTAACGCCAAGGAAAACGACCTCGCTTACAACGCTTGGCGAGTAATTGTTTGCAGTGATTATATGCGGCGGGAAGCCGAACGGGTACTAGCGACTCCGTGGAACAAAATAGAGGTAATTTACAACGGAATTAGACCAGATAAAAAGCCCCGCTGGCACGAATTTGACGCGATGGATTTCCGCCGCAGGTTTGCTGCTGATGATGAGAAAATTGTCTATTATGTAGGAAGAATTAGCTATGAAAAAGGCATTGGTGTATTTCTAAATGCGGCACCTAAAGTAATTTGGGAAATGGGGGGTAAAGCGAAAATTGTAATTGTTGGTGGCGGCAATACAGACCATCTCAAACATTTAGCTTGGCATTTAGGAATTTGGAATAAGTGTTATTTTACTGGGTTCATGTTTGAGGAACATCTCGACAAATTCCAGACGGTGGCTGACTGCGCGGTTTTCCCCAGTCTTTACGAACCTTTTGGGATTGTAGCGTTAGAAAGCTTTGCTGCAAGAGTGCCTGTGGTGGTTTCGGATGCGGGCGGACTTCCAGAGGTGGTGCTGCACACTAAAACTGGCGTTGTTACTGAGGCCAACAATCGGGATTCTTTGGCCTGGGGAATTTTGGAGGTTTTGAAAAATCCGGGTTACGCGCAGTGGTTGGTTGACAATGCTTATCAAGATTTGGAACGCCGGTTTAGTTGGCCGAAGTTGGCGATAGAAACCCAGTGGGTTTATGAACGGGTGGTGGAGGAAAGGGCTGAGGTTGATTGGTAAGAATGCTTTTTTTTGACAGTTGACAGTTGACGGTTGACGGTTGACAGTGAGTCCAATATCAACTTTTTCGGTGCAAATCTTAAGAATTTGTAACACAATGATAGAGACACTCGAACTTACTTTGAGCGGACTCAGAAGATTTAAAGGGAATTAGCATCTTGAATATTTTTAGGGACATCGATCCCCAACCCAGACGCAGCTTACTGATTTTATTCACCGCAGGCCTGCTATTCTGGTCGAGTTTGGCTTCGCTACTGCCAACTTTGCCGCTGTACGTTCAATTTGTGGGCGGCACAAAACAGCAAATTGGCTTTGTGATGGGTGCATTTGCGATCGGACTTTTGCTATCGAGGCCGCAGTTGGGCAAAATAGCCGACAGCAGTGGGCGAAAACAAGTGTTGCTTCTAGGTGCGTCAGTCGCTGCGATCGCCCCTTTGGGCTACCTGTTAGCTCAATCTATCCCCTTACTGTTACTTATTCGCGTTTTTCACGGCATTAGTATCGCCGCTTTTACCACAGCTTATAGCGCTTTGGTAACAGATTTGTCGCCACCAGGAAAGCGGGGCGAATTAATCGGTTACATGAGCTTGGTTAATCCTATTGGTCTAGCAGTTGGGCCGGCTATTGGCGGATTTGTGCAAGCTTGGGTTGGCTATATTCCTTTGTTTGTGATGTCGGCGGCTTTCGCTGCAACGGCTGTATTTTTTACCTGCAAAATTGCGGAACCTAATTTTGCCGATTTAGCAAAAGCGGACTCACTATCTGAGGACAAAAATAGCCAAAAATACTGGGAAATGCTCTGGAATCCGAGAGTGCGGATTCCGGCTTTAGTGTTATTGGTCGTTGGTTTAGTATTTGGAACTTTGAGCACTTTTATGCCTTTGTTTATCCAAGAAACTAAGGCTAATTTGAATCCTGGATTATTTTATTCTACGGCCGCTATCGCCAGTTTCGGTATACGGTTGCTCACGGGACGGGCTTCTGACAAATACGGTCGCGGCTTGTTTATTTCTGGTGGCTTAATCTGTTATGCCGTATCGATGTTATTGTTGTATTTTGCTAACAACAGCAGTGCTTTTTTAATCGCAGCTTTGGTTGAAGGCTGCGCGGGCGGTACTGTTTTGCCGATGATGGTAACGCTGATGTCGGACAGGTGCGAACCTCATGAAAGGGGCCGCTTGTTTTCGCTTTGTATTGGCGGATTTGATTTGGGGATTGCGGTTGCGGGGCCGACTTTAGGCTTTGTGGCTGAACAAGTTGGCTACAGAAATATGTTTGGTTTTGCGGCTGGACTCGCTGGTTTGGCTTTGCTGGTTTTTATTACTCAGTCTAGCAAGGGCTTGTCTAATTCGATGAAATTTGCGATCGGTCGAGGCAAAGATATTTATGCTTTGAATCAGTAAACGTACCCAATTAAAAAAGTTCTGAGTTTTAAGTCGTGAGTTGAATTAATTTTTTAATTCAAAACTCAAAACTCAGAACTCAGAACTTACAGCTTATAACGTTTTTAAATGGGCTTGGAGGGATTCGAACCCCCGACCTCATGGTTCGTAGCCATGCACTCTATCCAACTAAGCTACAAGCCCCTGTTGAGTTAAGATTTAATCTAAAATTGATTAAGTTCTTTTCTCACAGAATCTAACATTAACACCATTACCAAAATAATGCAAGACCTTTCGCAAACTTTTTCTAAATTGCCCGATGTGGCACAGCTAACTCACCTCGACAACAGCGGGGAAGCCCAAATGGTGGACGTTTCAGCCAAGGTGCCGACTGTGCGGCAAGCTGTGGCTGCAGGCCGGGTGCGGATGTTGCCGGAGACTTTCGCGGCGATTGAAGCGGGGAATGCGCCGAAAGGTGATGTGTTGGGCACTGCAAGGCTGGCTGGAATTATGGCGGCGAAACAGACTGCACATTTGATTCCTCTGTGCCACCCTCTGCCGCTGAGTAGCGTGGAGGTGCAGGTGATGCCGGATGCTGGGTTGCCGGGGTATCAAATTCGGGCGACGGTGAAAATTAAGGCGGAAACAGGGGTGGAAATGGAGGCGCTGACGGCGGTTTCGGTGGCGGCGCTGACTTTGTATGATATGGCGAAAGGATTGGAAAAGTCGATCGCCATTGAATCGATTCGCCTGGTGAGTAAAAGTGGCGGCAAGTCTGGAGACTATGAAAATGTAGAGGCATAAGTTTCATGCCGAAAGAGGGATGCAGCATTCAAAAAGCTGCACTTATGATTAAAATAGGCACTGAACTACTAATTTCAAGTGAAAAACTATGCCTCCTCGTTGGCCCCGCAAACCCGATCGCAATGATCCAGAGTACCGTCGGTTAGATGACCGGATGAATTTTGCTATCCACGTCGGTCTTTTTTCTGCTACCAATTCAGGTTTGTGGTTTGTTCACAATTTGCAAAAGGCTGATTGGCCTTGGGCAGTTTCGGTAACGGGTGGATGGGCTCTAGTAGTTTTGGCCCACGCGATTTACCATTTTGCGATCGCCGATTATTCGCCCCTCACCAAAGATTCTGGCTGAAGGCAGTTGGCGGCGATTTGTTAAGTCTTTTGATTGATAACAAATAACTTTCGGCTTTTTTGATATGGCTAATACTACACAGGCGATCGAATCCTTAGCAGCCGAAATCGGCGAACATGTCTACATTGATATTGCCAAGTGGCATTTGTATCTCAATGATGCCCACCTGCATACCGTTGTTGCTGAACAACTTTACCCGATGCTGGAAGATGGCAAGTTAGATGCTGACAAAGTTGGACAAGTTTTGCAAGGAATTTCAGTCAAGTTGGGCGGCGGCAAGCGGGAAGTGCCGCTGGCAGATTTGATTCCGATGCAGTGTCAAGTTCAGTTGATGGATGTGCTTGAAGAATTTCAGCGGAAAATGTAAAGTAAAGGGCGGGTTTTGTACCCAGATTGTGGGCGTTCTGTCTGGTAGTTCGCCCTTAACCCGCCCCGACAATTTTATTTATTTGCTAAAACGCCCCCGAATGCGATCGACAAACATATCAACTTCCGGCAACTTCATCTGACTGACAAACAGGGCAAAAACCCCTAACCCTACAAAACTTGCCACACTCAACTGCACTAATTGAATTACCAAACCTTCAGTACCCAAAACTCTTTGACAGCCTTGCAGAGTAGCCAAGGTAACGAAAGCAGTTACAGAACTGCCAGAAGTTAACCCCAGAAAAGGCAAACTCCACTCCCCCCAAGGTAGGCCACCCAGCTTTTTATCTAATAAGTACAAAAGCATAATCATCGAAATAAGATTCACTCCCACCGTCGCCAAAACTAATCCGGGCGCGCCAAAAGCTCCAACTAACAAATAATCTAGCAGTCCGTTCAAAAAGATATTGATAATACTGACTCGAAAAGGCGTTTCTCCGTCTCCCAAAGCGTAAAATACCCGTACCAAAACGTCGCGTCCCAAATACACAAACATTCCAATACTGTAAGCCATCAATATCGGCGTTACAAACAGCGAGGCCGATCGATCAAAAGCATAGCGTTCGTAAACCACGCGGACGATCGGCCCAGCCAGCGTTACCATTAAAGCGCTCAGGGGCAGCATCGTAAGGGCCGTCAAAATTAAAGATTGACGAATTCGATCTTTTAATTCCGGCCAATCTTTTGGTTCGGTGAGGCGAGAAAATATGGGTAGAAATGGCACTAAGATTACATTAGAAATAATGCCTAAAGGCGTCATAACTAACAAGCCGCTGTAACCCATCGCAGATGCAGCTTGAGGGATGTAGGATGCGAAAAATAGGTCAGTATAAACATTAATTTGCAGCATTCCTGATGATAAGGTAGCAGGAACCATCACCTTAATTACTTCTTGCACTCCCGGCCGTTTAAAATTAAACCGCAAACGCAATGTTCCCAAACCCGCGCGCCACTGCGTCACCAGTTGCACCAACCACTGCAAAACTGCGCCCGCTAAAGTTCCCCAAGCTAACACTAAGCCACCCATTAGTGCGTATTCCGGCTGAGTTATTTTGTCTCCGAGTTGCATGGCTAATAAAAGCAAACCGCCGACAAGTGCAACGCTAGAAAATAAAGGGCTGATGGAAGGAAGCCAGTACATATCGGCAGCGTTGAGAGTGCCGAAACCAATGCCGATTAAGCCTGAAAGTAATGCCATCGGCGCCATAATCCGAAATTGCTGGACGGCAATTGCTTTGATTTGTAAACCTTCTGCTGTTCTATTTAATCCAGGTGCCACCAAATCTATCAGCGGATCGGCAAAAATAATTAAAGCGATTGTCACCAACAGCAACAAGCCCCCGACTAAGGTGGTGATAGTCTCGACTAAGGGTGCTGCTTCTTTTTTATCCCGGCGGGCTAAAACACTGACTATGGCGCTGTGAAATGGCCCGTTAATCCCTCCGAGCAAAATAAATAAGAAACCAGGGATGACGTAGGCGTAGTTGTAGGCATCGACGGCGACACCGACTCCAAAGGCTGCGGCGATCGCAATTTGGCGCACCAATCCAAAGACTTTGCTAATTAGAGTGGCGACTGCGACAATGCCGGCAATCCCTGCGAGGGAACGAGAGGGCTTCTGTAATTGGGACACAAATGGTTACAAACGCTAATGCTAAAAGGATTCACTTATTTTAATCGCGAATCGGGAGAATCATATCACGAACTCATAAAACTTTTAGGGGGAATTGCGCTTATACCAATTTTATCGATATTACTGACTTGCGGAAATTCAATAATCGATCGGGACTATTCGTCCTAACTACAAACCGCCGTTTCGTGCTATGATGCGTCAATCTCAAATCTAAAATCAACAAATAATGAAACAAATGAGTTGATAAAAGAAGATAAATAACCTAGAGTTGATAACTGATGACTGATTGTGTGAGTTCCCAGACTTATTTCAAAAGCTCGGAGCCAGGTATTCTGTTATAGGTAAAATATAAAATCGAATGACTGACTTAATTTACAAATATCCTCCTCTTTTACCCGGAATTCTCATCAAACGTTACAAGCGATTTTTTGCCGAAATTGAACTAGATTCGGGAGAAATAATCACCGCGCACTGTCCGAATACTGGCCCGATGACTGGTGTTTACATTCCGGGCAATCCAGTGCTAGTATCTCCCAGCGACAATCCTAAACGCAAGTTAGCTTATACTTGGGAATTAATTAAAGTTTGCGACACTGTGCCAACTTGGGTGGGAGTTAATACTGGGCTGCCAAATCGAGTAGTTAAATTAGCTTTGGAATTGAAATTGTTTCCCGAGTTGGGCAATTACAATTTAATTCAACCGGAGGTTGTTTATGGCACTGATAAAAAAAGTAGAGTGGATTTTTGGCTAACTGGTGAGGAAAAACCGATTTTTCTGGAAGTGAAAAATACAACTTGGGTAAAAGAGGAGTTGGCCTTATTTCCCGATACAGTGACGGAGAGGGGACAGAAACATTTGAGAGAATTGATGGAAGTGGTGTGGCAGGGTTCGAGGGCTGTAATGCTGTATTTTATTAATCGCGGGGATTGTACTGATTTTGCTCCGGGGAATAGTGCCGATCGCCTTTACGGAGAATTGTTCAGACAGGCTATGAGTGAAGGTGTCGAAGTTTTGCCTTGTCGGTTTGACGTGACGCCGGAAGGGATTCGCTATTTGGGGTTAGCAAAGCTTGATATGTGAGGAGATGATCGTCTTACAGGGTCAGGGTAAGCTCATCTAATTTGGTATAAATTGTACTTGAAAAAAAGACAACTAGAGAAAATGTGGCATTCACATATTAGCAATTCTATAATGCCTTAAAAGCTAAGTCATCAAACCG
>NZ_JAUBPR010000068.1:0-35588 GCF_036700845.1 Microcoleus sp. S13_C5 | reverse complement strand
TCAACGGAAAAACTTTGGGGTTCCCACTTTTCACAACTGATAAAAAAATTCCACCCACATCTGCGGAATGTGGGATAGAAGGTTTTAAACATTGCAAATAAAAACCCGGTTTTACAGCTAAACCGGGTTTTCATCTGTCTAGGGATAGGTTTTTTTTAGGGTGCGTCGTGCCTAGAGTTTCTGGATGACCAGAGAATTCAAGCTAGCTGACGCACCCTACTTATTGATCAGTCCCAGAGCAAATTTTCTTGGATCAGCAGTGCAATCATTGCAGTTCTGGAACAAACACCGAGTTTGATAAAAATCCGCCTCACGTAAGTAGCAACCGTCCAGTGACTGATATTTAAATTTTTGGCAATACATTTGTTTGGCAGGCCTTGCGCTACTAATTGCGCGATCGCTCTTTCCCGTGGGCTCAGGCTAATTTCCGGTTTGTAACTTTTGCTTTGCATACTTTTGCAATGAGGTAACGAGTTAAAATCTAATCAATTAAGGCTAGAATTCCGAGTTTTTCTCGAACTTCAGATAAAGGAGTTTCCGAATCAGATGCAACGTCCCAATTAATTAGCCGAGTGGCTAATTTTCCGTGTTTTAAGCCTTTGATAATTTGTCCGATCACGCATTTGCTGCTGATCAGTCCAACTCACACTAAAATCGCACAAGAAGGACGAAATACTTGAACGCGAGTAAACGCTTGAAGTATAAATTCATCTTCTGTTGAAGCTGAAAGACCAGTCAGAACGTCCCAAACGTCGTGGTTTCGCTGAATCCAGTCTCCCGATGCGATCGGCTCAAAGCCTTGTTCGTCTAGAAATCGCGCCACTTCGCACCCTAATGTTCCTGCTGGCAGTTGGCGCCATTTTTCCAAGTCTATTTCAAAATGTCGATCGCTCTCAATTTGAGGATTAATTGTTTGAGCCATCTTTAATATAACTTCTAATTGACCGTCAGCCATGATTGATTCTCCCTTCAACAATGATTTAAGTTTCGGGCAAATTAATTGGTGTTTGTCAAGTTCATTTTTGCGCTGAATCAAGACGACTTTTTTTTACCTACTCAGCTTAGAAACCGTACTTTCTGTCACAGCAATTGGGTTTCAGGAGCTTTTACATTTCTTTACACACAGTCTCAGAGGTGAAATCTGCCAGTTGCCAAAATCTGGCTAGTGTTACTTGCGGCAACTTGACCCACCCGGAAGTAGCCGTAAAATCCACAGTATCTAGCGTTGATTGGAACTCCCTTACTTACGTATATAAATTTATTCTGCTGCTAATTATTGGAACTTGCAATGAGTCAGAAGTGGAAGCTCGCAGGAATGGTGATGCAGGTGCATACAAGTGAAGAGAGTTGAAGCGAGCTGAAGCAAGGTGAAGTTATACAGAGTTGATTTTTCGGAATTACGCAGTAGTGCCAATCCCCTGTGGTTGCCGAATCTGTAGTGGCAATCATGGGGGATTGCCCGTATGTCGTTAGAATGTCGCTCAAATGAGTGACACTCATTTGAGCGACTGGCTAAGTATTTTCAGCAACAGCTATAAATAAAGTAGAGATTCATACAAGGTGTTGCTGTGAAAAAACTTGACATTTGGTTATCCACAGGAGTTGTGTCATTAATTTGGTGCGCGGCTGCTAGCGCTACGACTTATGTTAATCCTAACGGTAAAACTACTTTAAATCTGTCAGAAAAAGGGAACAATCCCAGCGGTTTTTACTTGACCAAAGTAGGCAATCGGGAATTTTTGGGCAATATTCAAATTACCCGTTCCGAAGGAGCAGCAGGCTCTTACTATTACAATGGGACTTTCAAAGACAGTGCGACCGGCCCTGGCAGAAAAATTGTTTGTTCTGGAGATATTGCCATTGTCAGGCGTCAAGTTGGCAGGAGCAGCCAATTGGGAGCCGAAGTTACTTGGAAGGTGAAAGCAGGAGAAAATTGTCCTTCTATGGGCCAGACATTTAAAGTAAATTTAGTCGAAGCTTTACCGCGTCCTAATGCAAGTGGCGACTATACTTCTAGCAATGCTAATACTTGGTCGAGTCAAACAAATGGTTTTGTAACTTGGCCTGCTTGGCGAGTCACCTCGCGAGATGGACAACTCAACTGCCGCAAGACTGCAAACGGAGCAATTCAACAAGTTTACCGCGCGGATAGAGATACAGTTGCTGCTGAACTCAGGGGAGCAAATGCTATTACGATGGCGAACGGTCAACCCTGGTTGCTGACAAGACAAGGTTGTTATGTGCGCGCTAATTCTCAATACATAGAGCCAGTTTCTTTGCCACAGTAAGTGACAAAAGTGATAAATAAACTGGTGCTCATCTCAAAGCCCGACTTCTTAAATAAAGAAGTCGGGCGGCGGGGTGTTCTCTTGTTTTAAGTTGTTGTAATTAAAACTTGATTTGCGATTTAGTGGCCCAGCAGCATAGCTTCTTCTGCCAAATCTTGGCTTTCAATAACCTTCGGTTCCTTCAGGATAAAAACACAAAGGAAGCAGACAACTACAGCAGCAGTTCCGAGTACCTCAAAGAAGCTGCGGTTGCCTCCAACTGTTTGGGGAAGAAAGCTATAAAGGGTGGCGTAAATTACAGAGCCGACACTGCCGTAAGCACCGATATTGCCGGCAATTTGACCAGTTACTTCTCGTTTAATTAAAGAGGCGATGCCAAAAGTTGCGCCTGCTGCGGCGAAGACAAAGAAGGCACATAACATGGTCAGGATAATCACAATTGCTAAATGCCAGTTTGCCGTAATTTGGCTCATAATTAAATACCCCAATCCCACTCCGCCGGTCATCACTGTCAGCGTCCACTTGCGGCTGCCGATTTTGTCAGAAATTAAGCCTCCGGCTGGACGGCTGACCAAGTTCATCAGGGGATAGGTAGCAGCTATCGGCCCGGCGATCGCATGATTTATATTGAAGGTGTGTTCAAAAAATTCCGGTAACATGGAAACCACAGCGAGCTCTGAACCAAAGCTGACTGCATAAGCTAGTTCTAATACGAATACTTGACTGATGTGATAGCGTTCTTGAGGTGGGTAATGTTTTTGACCGGTGACAACTTCTCGGTTAACTTGCCAGGCTTTGTAAGCCTGAATTAAATACAGTGCTGTCAAACTAATCCAAATAGCGTACATCACATTTGCAGTCAGAAAATTGGCTTTCTGCAACCGCCACACAATCAAAGCTAAGGCACCAAATAGAGGAATATTGGTGATCGACAGTGCCCAAAAGCTTTTGGCGCTGGTGACTTCCATTGCGCCGTTGCGGGCCGGGCGTTGATAAACTTTGCCGGGAGGAGTGTCTTGAACGTTGCAGTAAAAAATGACTCCGAAAACTGCTGCGGCAATCCCAGTAAGGGCGATCGCCAGCCGCCAATTTGTGTGTCCGACTGAGAGAAAAGCTGTTCCTGCCGCGATCGCTGGTAACACTGCTTCTGCGGCAAAAGAGCCAAAGTTGCCCCAGCCTCCATAGATACCTTGAGCGAAGCCGATATCTTTTGGGGGAAACCATTCGGCAACTAAGCGAATGCCAACCACGAATCCAGCGCCGACAATTCCCATTGCCAAACGGCTCAAAACCAACTGATTAAAGTTTTGGGCAAAGGCGAATGCCAGAGTCGGAAATGCTGCATACACCAGGAGTGAAGAGAAGGTGATGCGAGGTCCGAAGCGATCGAGCAACATCCCGATAATAATACGTGCAGGAATTGCGAAAGCTAGGTTGCACAGACTGATGATTCTGGCTTGCCCAACTGTCAGTCCCAAATCGTGCTGCACCGTTGTGCTGAAGGGTGCGTAGTTGAACCAAACTACGAAAGTTAAGAAAAAAGCAAACCAACTCAGGTTCAGAATCCGAAAAGGTCCTCTGAACGATAAAAGCCCTTGAAGCATATATAACTTGTCCTCATAAATAATACAGATTATTAATTTCGAGTTGACTTTCTAACTGTTTGGGGTAACGGTTTATTTACGATCGTGCTTTTATGTTGCGTTCCCATTCAAGTGGATGTCCAGAGGAAAAATTGTATACAAAGTTACTGTTTGTACTCAAAACCCCTATTGGGGCATGGAATTAATGCAGATATTGCATTTAAACCTAATTTTAGTAATAAATACTTATTGCATTAAAATAAAAAAAACAGTATATTTGAATACAGAAATTAAATTTATTTTAATTACAGGTAAGTAAAAATGCTTGTACGCTTAACCGAAAAAGAAACTCAGCCAGGCGATCGCCACTCAACCAGTGCCATGAACAACGGATTAGTTAAATCAAGACTTTTTAGTTTCCTGACAGTATGTGTAGCACTGGCTGGATGCTTGGGAACTGCTTCTGGGGCGATCGCCCAGGAAGCTCAACCGCAAGTAAAAGCACAGGCGATCGAGCAATCCAATCAGCAGCCAGTCAACAGCACGACAAGTCAACCTACTGCTGCGCCTCAAGTCGATGCAGCAGCCCAAGAAGAAATTGCTCAGATGTTGCTGGGATTTATCTATTTTGTGTTGCCAGTGGGTGTGGGCTTAACTATTTTTCTGCACGACAAATATGCTCAGAAGCGCTCTGCTACTCTCAACCAGCAGATAGAAGTTTTAGAGATTTCCTTCCACCAAACTCCTCAACATTAAACAACCTGGTGAAATACTCTTATTTTAGAACCCCGACTTCATCGAAGAAGTGGGGGTTCTTTGTATTCTCTCAAATGCTTTACCCCTACATCTTAAAAAAACAGAATAAACAGAGCCCCGACTTCTTTAAAAAGTCGGAGCTCTAACAGCTATCGGATTTATTGACTAAAAGATTTAGATTTCTTCCAAATCCTCTACATTGTCTACATCATCTACATCATCTACATCATCTACATCATCTACATCATCTACATCATCTACCTCAACAGGAGCGACAGAATTAGCAGAAACCACAGCACCAGTCTCAAGTTTCTTTTTAACTAGCTCCTCAATTTCATTTTTGAAATCGATGTTTTTCTCCATGTGCTGGATCACTTTGTCTCGTCCTTGAGCTATGTTCTCTCCGTTGTAGCTATACCAAGAACCTTTTTTCAGAATTACTCCCATTTCGTCGGCCAAGTCAGTCAGACAGCCTAAAGTAGAAATGCCTTTGCCAAATACAATATCAAATTCGGCAATACGGAAAGGCGGAGCAACTTTATTTTTAGCAACTTTAACTTTCGTGCGGTTGCCGTATTCTTCTGTACCTTTTTTCAAGCTTTGAATGCGGCGAATGTCAAGCCGCACGCTGGCGTAGAATTTGAGTGCGTTACCGCCGGTTGTGGTTTCGGGGTTGCCGTAAGTTACGCCGATTTTCTGCCGCAATTGGTTGAGGAAAATGACGGTACAACCAGATTTGCCGATATTACCGGTGATTTTCCGCAAAGCTTGGCTCATCAAGCGCGCTTGCAAACCCATGTGGGAGTCGCCCATGTCGCCTTCGATTTCGGCGCGGGGGACGAGGGCGGCTACGGAGTCAATTACTACGATATCGACGGCGACGGAACGCACGAGTTGATCGACAATTTCGAGGGCCATTTCGCCGGTATCCGGCTGGGAAACTAAGAGATTTTCAATATCCACGCCTAAAGCTGAGGCGTAGGTGGGATCGAGGGCGTGTTCGGCATCCACGAAGGCTGCGATACCGCCGGATTTTTGGACTTCGGCGATCGCGTGGAGAGCTAGAGTGGTTTTACCGGAACTTTCCGGGCCGTAAATTTCAATGACTCGGCCTTTTGGCAAACCGCCGCCCAAAGCAATGTCCAGTGTCAGGGCTCCGGTGGGAATGGTTTCTACCCTCATGCGAGTGGAGTCTCCCAATCGGACGATCGCCCCTTTGCCAAAGCTGCGCTCGATTTGGGAGAGTACGGAAGTTAGAGCTTTTTGCTTTTCTGAGTTTTCAGTGGAAGTTTTTATAGACGTATCTCTTTTTGCCATTTGCGGTACGCGGGTAGACCCCTTGCGGAGCTTGTTGATTAACTGTACAACACGTATGTTAGCAGTTATTTTTTGGCTCTGGAGGTTCTGCGGGGATTTGGTTTAAGATTCTTGATTTTGGGGGTGGTTCAGCCTGAGCCAGCTTTCACAACGCACTGATGTAGAGCTATTCGGCATCCGGCAGAGGGTAGAATGATCGTCTGTTGGGGGATGTAGTTGGTATCGATCGCTCTGGGAGTGAGGTTATGGTCTACAGTTCCAAATTCCGTGAAGCGTAGCTATCCCGGAGGAAATCGCCACAATTAGGACAAGCATGGGATCTACAACACATCAAGACACATCTGTTAATACCCAAAATTCCCGCTGGCTGATGAACTTATTGGCGATCGGCATTTTACTTGGTATCGGATTTCGGTTTTTTGAGATCGATCGCAAACTGTACTGGCACGACGAAGCTTACACATCAATCCGCGCCGCTGGTTTCACACGCCAAGAAATCGACGACGAACTATTCCAAAACCGGATTGTTCCCGCACCAGAATTGCAAAAATATCAGCGGATTAAACCGGGAAGTACAGAAGCAGACACAATTCGTTCTTTAGCACTAGAAGACCCGCAGCATCCGCCTTTATACTTTCTCATGGCTCGTTGGTGGATGCAGCAATTTGGCAGTTCTCTAACAGCATCTCGCAGTCTGCCAGCAATATTGAGTTTGCTGTCGCTGCCTTTGATGTACGCTTTAGCTCAGGAACTTTTCGCCTCGAATTTGGCTGCGTTATTAGCAACAGCACTTTTGACTTTATCTCCCTTTGACATATTGTTTGCTCAGACAGCAAGGCAGTACAGTTTGCTGACAGCCACAGTTATTGGCAGCAGTTGGCTGCTGCTGAGAGCAGTGCGGTTGCGGGATTGGCAAAATTGGGTATTTTACTCGCTGGCGATCGCCCTTGGTTTATACACTCACCCGTTCTTCAGTTTAACACTCATTGGACACGGAGTTTTTATAATTGCTTACTGGTTGTTCGTCAAAAAAAGAGAATTAGAAGGTCACGTCACTAATTCCCAATTTTTTTTAGCAGTAACAGCAGCTTTAATATTGTATATCCCCTGGATTTACGTGCTGGCGACAAACCTGGAACGTGCCTCCTCTACGACAGATTGGACGCGAGTATCTCCGGGTTGCCTGTATCTTGTCAAATTGTGGGTACTCAGCTTTACAGCCTTATTTTTTGACTTCGACTTCGGGTTTGATAATATTTGGACTTATCTGCTGAGATTGCCATTTTTGCTGTTAATTGCGGCAGCCATTTACCAAATCTGCCGCCGGACTAGCAGTTCAACTTGGCTGTTTATTTTAACATCAATTTTTGTACCTTTTTTGATACTGGCATTACCGGATCTAATCCTAGGTGGCAAACGTTCCGCCGTCAGCCGTTATCTAATTTCCTGCTTTCCGGGAGTGCAGCTAGCAGTTGCTTACTTGCTCGCAAGTAACTTGAAAACTCAGCAGCGGTTTTGGCAAGTCATTTTAGCCTTGGTATTTACAGCAAGTGTAGCATCCTGTACTGTCAGCGCTTTTTCTGATACTTGGTGGAGCAAAGACTTGAGCTATTTTAATGCTGAAGTTGCGAAAATTATTAACAAACAGGCGATAGCTAACAGGTCGATTAAAGATACAATTGTAATTAGCGATCGTGGCAACGATTTTACGAACATGGGAGATTTGCTGTCTCTGAGTTATTTGCTCGACAAAGACGTGCGGCTGATGCTGCTGAGCCAGTCCCCAGAAATCGAGATGCTCAACAAATATTCGGCTCCTTTGGTGTTCCGCCCTTCGGAAAAATTGCGATCGGCATTCAAGCAAAATCAACGCCGCTTAGAGCCAATTTTGCCGTATGCCAGACTTTTTCGAGCGCGGCGAGCTTCTTAGAGCAGATTGACAGAAATGGACGATCGTCCCCGGTAGGGTGCGTCAGTCGATTTTAGATTTTAGATTTTAGATTTTAGATGTATTCCACAGATGAATCTAGGAGATTAAACTTTGGTCTAAAATTTTGGGAGCTTCACGACAGGAGTACGTGGCACGGTATCGGTTTTTGGGCGGGTCAGAAAAAACTGTTTGAGTTGCCTCAAATATTTCGACTGACGCACCTTAAATCACTATTTGGGTATTTTTGTCAAGATTCCCGGTAAAGTGCGTCAGACAAAAAAACTGTGTGAGTTGTCTCAAGTATTGGGGCTGACACACCCGACATCATCAGCAATAATTATTTGAATACTTAGGATAAAAAGCCATGCAAGAGTTAAATAGTTCATCTTCCGAATCCGCGCAGAAGTTTCGCAATCTTCAGACAGAATTACGCGAACGTTGGCGAGCGGTAGAAGAATTTGACAGCGGAGATTGTGACATTATTATCATTCCTTCTGTCAGCTTAGATCAGCAAGAAATGCGGAAAATTGAGGGTGCTTACCACTACGAAGAGCGACATTTATTTTCATTAATTCGCCTGCGAAATCCCCGCACGCGCTTAATTTACATTACCTCGGAGCCCTTGCACCCGATGATTGTGGATTATTACCTGCAATTGCTGCCGGGAATTCCATTTTCTCACGCGCGCGACCGGCTTGTGCTATTCAGTGCTTACGATGCTTCTGCCAAATCCCTCACCCAGAAAATTTTAGATCGTCCCCGCTTGATGGAGCGCATTCGTCAAGCAGTGCGGCCGACAAAATCTTATATGGTTTGTTATAACTCGACGCCCTTAGAACGGGAGTTATCTGTTAAATTGGGGATTCCTTTGTGGGCCAGCGATCCCGATCTGTTATACTGGGGAACCAAAAGTGGCAGCAGGCAAATTTTCCAAGAATGTGGCGTGCCTTATCCTGACGGTTCCGAGTTGGTTTGGAATGCGGAAGATTTAGCAGAAGCTGCCGCTCAATTGTGGGAACGGCAGCCGGATTTGCAGCGGATGGTAATTAAGTTAAATGAAGGTTTTTCGGGGGAAGGAAATGCACTTCTAGATCTGCGTTCCCTGGCAAGTAAAGCGCCTCAAGAAAGAGCGAAGGCAATTGGGGATTGCTTCCATAATTTGCGCTTTCAATCCACAGGCGAAACCTGGGAAAATTTTAGCAGCCGCATTCCCGAATTAGGGGCAATTGCCGAAGCATTTATCGAAGGACAAGAAAAGTTCTCGCCCAGTGTTCAAGGCAGAATTATTCCCAGCGGCGAAGTAGAAATCCTCTCCACTCACGACCAGATTTTAGGAGGCCCAGACGGCCAAATTTTCTTGGGTTGCCGATTTCCGGCGGACGAATCTTACCGGCTGGCGTTGCAAGAATTGGGATGGAAAGTCGGGCAAAACTTAGCTAAAAAAGGGGCTTTAGAGAGATTTGGAGTAGATTTTCTCGCTGTAAAGCAATCCGATGGGAAATGGGATATCCAAGCAATAGAAATTAACTTACGTAAAGGAGGCACAACTCATCCGTTTATGGCTTTGAAGCTGTTAACAAACGGTCGGTACGATCGTACTACCGGATTATTTTACAGCCAGCAGGGCCGTCCGAAATATTATGTCGCTTCGGACAATTTGAAAAAAGAGCGCTATCGGGGATTATTACCGAACGATTTGATGGATATTATTGCTGACAATCAACTGCACTTTGACAGCGGTACAGAGACGGGCAGTGTGTTTCATTTAATGGGTTGTTTGTCGGAGTTTGGCAAATTGGGATTGACGAGTATCGGCAATTCGCAGCAAGAAGCTGAGGAGATGTATAACAAAGTTGTGAAAGTGCTCGATCGCGAAACGTCAGGCGATTTTAGATTTTAGATTTTAGATTTGATCCAGTCAGTCAGCTTAGATCCCCGGCTTCTTGAAGAAGTCGGGGATCTAATATCCCTCGCGTTTTGTATAGCAAGCGGCAAGACGATTAGGATGTTCTTAATCACCGAAACCCTTGCTCTTATTGAATTTGCCTTCTTCCTTCTTCCTTCCGTTAGAGCTAATTTTTAGCGGGATAAAGGGGCGTGGGGTCGATCGAACCTGTGCGGTTGAGTGGCCAAAAACGCACAATTGCCCTACCGATGATATTTTGCCTCGGTACAAAGCCCCAATAATGGCTGTCACAGCTTGCGTTGCGGTTGTCGCCGAGCACCAAGTAAGAATTTGGAGCTACAACTACAGGCCCGTAGGGATACTGCGGAATTTCTTCAATATATTTTTCCTGTAGTGGCTGCTTGTTAATAAAAACTTTTCCGTCTTTGACTTCCACAGTGTCCCCTGGAAGTCCGATCACTCGCTTGATATAGGCATCTTTGATCGGTGGCGGCTGTCCCGTGCACAAACTAGCCGGATCGGGAGGCATAAATACGATAATATCTCCTCGGTGGGGGTCTTGGAATCGATAGCTCACCTTATCTATAATTAATCGATCGTTAATTTGTAAGGTTGGGAGCATCGAGCCGGTGGGAATGTAGCGTGCTTCGGCAACCAGGGTGCGGATACCAAAGGCCAAAAATGCTGCTAAGCCGATCGTCTTAATTCCTTCGATCCAAGGATTTTCGGTGTCTTGCGGAGGTTTTTCGTCGGCTGACTTGTCTAGACGAGTCATAGGGTATTGTAGTGACTGAGCTGGATACGAATTATAAACTTAATAATGCTTCCATGCTAGCACGCTGTTTACTCAATTAATGATATCTTATGACTCCCAAATCAAGTTTGTTAATCCGTCGCGCTCGCATTCTTTTGCCCAATGGTGAGTTTTTGGTAGGAGATGTACAAGTCTGCGATCGCCAAATTGTCAAAGTTGCTGCGGAAATTGTCGAATCTGGCGATCGAGAAATAGATGCGAAAGGCTTAACTCTGTTACCCGGAGTAATTGATCCCCAGGTACACTTCCGGGAACCGGGTTTAGAACACAAGGAAGACTTATTTACCGCTAGCTGTGCTTGCGCTAAAGGCGGCGTGACCTCGTTTCTGGAAATGCCGAATACGCGACCTCTGACCACAACCCAAGCTGCCTTAGATGATAAACTAAGTCGCGCTGCCGAGAAGTGTTTGGTGAATTACGGCTTTTTTATTGGTGCAACGCCCGAGAATTTGCCGGATTTGTTGAATGCGAATCCGACTCCGGGAATTAAGGTGTTTATGGGTTCGATGCACGGGCAGTTGTTGGTGGATGGAGAAGCAACTTTAGAGCAGATTTTTGCCAAGGGCGATCGACTGATTGCCGTGCACGCGGAAGACCAAGCTAGAATCAATCAGAGGCGTCAGGAATTTGCCGGGATTTCCGATGTGGCTGTTCACTCGCAAATTCAAGACAATCAAGCAGCTTTATTAGCAACTCAGCTAGCATTAAAACTTTCTAATAAATATCAGCGGCGTCTGCACATTCTGCACCTTTCAACAGGGGACGAAGCTGAGTTGTTGCGCCAGGAAAAACCGAGTTGGGTGACAGCAGAAGTTACGCCGCAGCATTTGTTGTTAAATACCAGCGCCTATCAAAAAATTGGCAGTTTAGCTCAGATGAATCCGCCTTTGCGCGAACCCCGCGATAACGAAATACTTTGGCAAGCTTTACTCGACGGCGTAATTGATTTTATCGCCACCGACCATGCGCCGCATACATTAGCAGAAAAAGCTCAAGATTATCCGAACACGCCGTCTGGAATGCCGGGAGTCGAAACTTCTTTGCCTTTGATGCTGACGCAAGCAGTAGAGGGCAGATGTACCGTTGCTCAAGTTGCTAATTGGATGTCGGCGGCAGTTGCTAAGGCTTATAAGATTCCCAATAAAGGGGCCATTTCTCCGGGTTTTGATGCCGATTTGGTATTAGTAGATTTGGATAATTATCGACCTGTGGTGCGAGAAGAAATGGTGACTAAGTGTGGCTGGAGTCCCTTTGAAGGTTGGAGTTTGACTGGGTGGCCAGTTGTGACTGTTGTTGGAGGAAAAGTTGTTTTTGAGAATGGTAAATTGGATACAAATGTGAGGGGAGAAACCTTGACATTTGACGCTGAGTAAGCATGAATTTAACTCAAGGGTTATAATTGGGTATTCCCGATCGCAAAGGCGATATTATCCATGCTTCTCCAAGAACTAGAAACACAACTCCTGGCCTTAACTCCGACTGAAAAAGCTGAAGCCATCCGGCTTTTAACCCGAAGTTTAAACAATAGCTGGCCAGGAATTACCAAAACTCCCGACGTGTGTGGCGGCGATGCTTGCATTGCCAAAACTCGCATCCCAGTTTGGCTGCTTGAAAGTTTTCGCCGTGAAGGTTCAAGCGATGCTGAACTTCTACAATTTTATCCCCATCTCAGCGCGGCAGATCTAGTCAATGTTTGGACTTATGCTGATGCACATCTGGAGGAAATCGAAGAAGCAATCTGCAAGAATGATGAAGCCTGAGTCATGCTGAATTTGTATGCAGACGAACAATTTCCTTTGCCCGTTGTGCAATTGCTGCGCGCTTTGGGTCACAATATCCTGACTGTTCAGGAAGCAGGATAAGCAGGACTTGGGATTCCCGATCCAGAGGTGCTAGCATTTGCTATAAGCAAAGATAGAGCTGTTTTGACATTAAATCGGTTTGATTTTATCGGACTGCACAACCAACAGCCAGACTACTCTGGTATTATTGTTTGTACCAAAAATCGGAATGTAGAAATGTTGGCAATACGCATCAATGATGCTATTGCTGGTGAAGAAAGTTTGAGAGACCAATTAATTCGAGTCAACCGCCCGCCGCAGTAAGTTCGATCGCCCTTTCTCACTTTTCCCATGGCCAATCCAATAACTCGCCATCACCAATTACTTCAACTTGCCGCCCGTTATCTAGATAACTTAAAGAAGTTTGCAAATAATTTTCTGGTTTGTACAGCAATCTTTCCGCCCATTCGATCGCCACAATTCCCAAATCCCTTTCTAGTCCGTCCCAATAACTTTCCAAGTGCAAAGCCTCCGCTTCTTCGGGTTCCAGTCGATACAAATCTAGATGATACAGCGGAACTCGCCCTGTAAAATACTCGTTAATCAGCGTGAAAGTAGGACTTTCGATCGAGTCGGAGATTCCTAAACCTTCAGCAATGCCTTGAACCAAGGTAGTCTTGCCCGCACCTAAATCTCCTTGTAATAAGATTACAGTGCCAGCAGGGAGCGATCGACCTAACGCAACACCAAACTTGCGCGTAGCCTCAGAATCGGGAAGCAAAGTTTTCATTTCAATAATTAGTCATGAGTCGTTAGTCATTTGTTATTTATTACTCGCTTGCGACTGCTAATAACCAATAACCAATAACATTAGTCAACAGTCAACAGTCAACAGTTAACAGTCACCAGCTTAAATGTTCTGGGCGCGGCCGTACCAACGCAGCAACATTCCCGCCAATCTTTGTGAATTGTGGCGAATTAAACCCGTATTTTCATCTTCATCCATAACATTGGCGATGACAACTCGCCGCCCCAATTGCGTTACGGCTTCTCGATCGAGTACAACCGGATAAGAATCCTCCTGAGAATAGCGGATCAAAGCCTTTGCAGAAGGGACTTTTCCTTGAACGACTACAGCATCGAACAGCGGCCTGCCGCAAGCGCGGTCGATCGCCCGAATGTGGTCTGCAACACTGTATCCGTCTGTTTCCCCCGGCTGAGTCATAATATTGCACACATAAATGCGCGGAACTTCGCTGTTGGCGATCGCATCAGCAATTTCGGGCACCAACAAATTCGGAATAACACTCGTAAAAAGACTCCCCGGCCCAATAATGATAAAATCCGCTTCCCGAAGTGCTTGGGCCACCTTGGGCAACGCCGGAGGATTAGCAGGAGTGCAGCCAATTTTGATGATTTTTCCGTTAGCTTTTGTAATGCTGGACTCCCCCTCAATCCTCCGGCCGTCAGCCAGTTCTGCCCACAAAGAAACGTCGCTCAGGGTAGCCGGCAGCACCTCTCCTCTTACTGCTAAAACTTTAGAACTCGCGGCGATCGCCTGTTCCAAATCTCCAGCAATGTCGCTCATCGCCGTCAAAAACAAATTCCCAAAACTGTGACCCACCAAACCATCACCAGCCTGAAAGCGATATTGAAATAACTCAGTCAATAACTTTTCCTCATCTGCCAAAGCCGCCAAACAATTGCGAATGTCTCCGGGCGGCAATACCCCAATTTCCCGCCGCAGCCGCCCGGAAGACCCCCCATCATCGGCCACCGTGACAATAGCAGTGATTTTGGCACTGTAATCCTTCAATCCCCTGAGCAAATTAGAAAGACCTGTACCGCCCCCAATTGCCACAATTTTCGGGCCGCGGTGCAAGCGGCGGTGGTTGAGGAGTCGATCGACCAGTTCCTCATTGCCTTCCGGCATCAGCACTTGAGTAATAGAGTTCAAACTGCGAGTTTGCCCCCACAGAATTAACAAAATCCCGCCAGCAATGATGATCGGGCCCGACACGTAATTAGGAATAACTTCCGCAATCCACGCCAAAAAATTTCTCAACAATTGCAATAAGAAGAAAATGGGAGTCATCCCAGTCCAAATCGCTAAACCCAAAGTGGCAAGTACCACGCCGCTGGCACTGATCAGCAGCCACCGTTTCACTAACAGTCCGGGGGCTAACCACTTAAACCACTGGTGAACTCGCCCGTTCCGCAAAGAGGGGGGGTAAGGATTTCTGGATTGGGCAAAAACCTGCTTGGCTTTAGCCAAGACGCGAAGGGCTTTAGGAAGTGAACTAATTGACATGGTTAATTAGTCTTAAGGGTATTGGAACAGCTCGATCTGACAAATTTACAATACAAGAGAGTTTTGATTCTGGCAGTCAATTTAAGTAATTAGTGATTAGCCATGAGTCATGAGTCATTAGGTAGACTGAGGACTGAGGACTGACAACTTATTGATAACATTTTATGGCTGAGCCACTAATCGAACTCAAGGGGGTAAGTAAGTCCTTCGGCCAGAACCCGATCCTCGATCGAGTCGATCTGAGGATTTATCGGGGAGAAGCCCTGGCAATTATTGGTCCTTCCGGGACGGGGAAGTCTACTATTTTGCGGATAATTGCCGGTTTGTTGGCCCCGGATGCCGGTGAGGTTTTTGTTCAGGGACAGCGCAGGGTCGGATGGGTGGACGACGTGGCAGATCCGATCGGAATTGGGATGGTGTTTCAGCAAGCGGCTTTGTTTGATTCGCTGACGGTGGAGGAGAATGTCGGTTTTTTACTTTACCAGCATTCTAAGTTGCCGCGCCGCCGCATTCGGGAATTGGTGGAGGAAAAGTTGGAGATGGTGGGTTTACCGGGAATTAGCGAACGCTATCCGGCGCAGTTGTCTGGGGGAATGAGGAAGCGGGTAAGTTTTGCCCGCGCTATCATGGCGAATCCCGATAATGCCAGGGATAATCCAGAGGTTTTGCTGTACGACGAACCGACGGCGGGTTTAGATCCGATCGCTTCGACGGTAATTGAAGATTTAATCAGAGACTTGCAGGCGGCCCAAGGTGTTTGCAGCACTTATGCGATCGTCACTCACCAAGACAGTACCATCCGCCGCACTGCCGATCGCATCGTGTTTCTCTATCAAGGCAAAGTGCAGTGGGAGGGAACTGTCAATGACATTGCATCGACAGATAATTTACTGATCAGACAATTTTTTAGTGGCAGTGTTACTGGGCCAATTCAAGCGCTTGGATAGTAATTAGTCATGAGTCATGAGTCATTAGTCATGAGTCATTAGTCATTAAGGTCGAGGGTAATATGGCAACAAAAAGTTTTCAGGAATTGCGAGTTTATAAATTATCAGAACGACTAGCCGATGAAATTTGGCAAACTGTTAAGACTTGGGAGCCATTTGCCAAAGATACGATCGGCAAACAAATTGTCCGTTCAGCCGATAGCGTCGGTGCTAACATAGCAGAAGGAGTGCGACGAGGCAGTTATGACGCTTTGTCAAGATAGCTAGAGGTTCTTTATATGAAACTCAACACTGGTTGAGACGAGCTTACACTCGAAAACTTTTAACCGTTCAACAAGTAAATACATTCACAGCAATCATTAATGACTTAGCCCCTCAATTAAACTCATACCTACAATCTATCGGATCATCCCCTAAAAATGACCACCACTGACTAATAACTAATGACTAATGACTCATGACTAATGACTAATGACTAATGACTAATGACCAATGACTAAGGAGGTAATATGCGATCGCGAACTGTAAGAGAAGGTTCTGTCGGGTTCTTAATTTTAGTAGGAATCGGTTTATTTGGCGGCTTAGTGCTCTGGCTGCGGGGCGTGCAGCTAGGGAACCGCAGCTACAAATTCGCCGTAGAATTTGGCAGCGCCCAAGGAATGCAAATAGGCACGCCCATCAGGTATCGTGGGGTTGCAGTCGGTAAAATTACCGCCCTCAAACCGGGTTCCAACGGCGTAGACGTGACGCTGGAGATTGCCCCCGGTACTTTAGTGATTCCCCGGGATGTTACGATCGAAGCGAATAAATCCGGTTTAATTGGCGAATCGTCGATCGACATTACCCCCAACTCGATTTTGCCAGAATCATTACTTACCGCCAATCCCGTTAGTGCCGACTGTCCCCCAGAGATTATCTGCAAAAATTCGCGCTTAAAAGGTCAAGCTGGAGTCACTATCGACGAACTCATCAAATCCACAGTCCGCCTAGCTAATGTCTACACTGACCCCGCGCTGTTTAACAATATTAAATCTCTTACCGAGAATACAGCCAACACAGCTAAAGGTGCAGCTAAACTCACTCAAGATTTATCCAAATTAACTCAAACTGCCCAATCTGAAATAAAAAATTTGAATCAATCTGTAAGGGGAGACCTTGGCAGCTTAAATCAATCATTAAAAACTGAAATAGCAAGTTTAAATCAATCATTAAAGGGGGAAGCCATCAGTTTAAATCAATCATTAAAGGGAGAAGCAAGCACCTTAAATCAATCGCTCAAGACGGAAATCTCAGGAGTTGCCGCTGATGTTTCTAAAGTAGCAGCTACGGCGGACACTTCCACAAAAGCCGTATCTGCCGCTGCGATCAATTCTGCTAATTCAGTAACTCAAGCAGCCAATCAAGTTACATTAACAGCCAACCAACTCAATTCTTTAGTAACAACCAACCGCGCCAGTTTAGTCTCAACTCTGAATAACATCAATCAAAGCAGTCAGGAACTGCGGGTAGCTGTCAGCAGTTTGAGTCCGACAATTAATCGAATCAACCAAGGACAATTGCTGAACAATTTAGAAGTTTTATCAGCGAATGCTGCCCAAGCTTCTAGTAATTTGCGAGATTTATCCAGCCAGGTAAACAATCCCGCAACTTTGCTATTATTGCAGCAAACTCTAGATTCTGCACGAGCTACATTTCAGAACGTGCAGAAAATTACTTCCGACGTGGATGATTTGACGGGAGATCCGGCTTTCCGCAACAATATTCGCAGGTTGTTCAACGGATTGGGAGGCTTGTTGGGTTCGACAGAACAACTGCGACAGCAAGTTAAAGTGACTCAAACATTAGCTCCCCTTTCTGAGAAAGTAAATGCGAGTACACCTGCCCGAAATCAATCAGTAAAGCCGGGATTTCCCAGCTTGCATAAACAGCAAAAATTGCCTGTTATACCTTCTCAAACTGCCAGGTCAGCAGAACCAGTAGAGCCCTAAAATACCCCTTAAAACATGGTATGATTGAATAACCGCAATTGCACAATATTCGCGAGCTACTCTAGTTAGTAACCAGCGCAATACGCACCCAGATTACAGCTAGTTAATAAGGTGCGCCTTTCGCACCAGGCATTAAAGTTATTGTCCAAATCCTATTAACAAAAAACTCTTTCTATCGAAACAAGCAAAACCAATGACGCAAACATTATCGAAACCGGACGCAACCAAAAGCCAGTATACTATAACTTGGGAAAAATTGCCAGATGACTTTAAATTACCAGACGATCCAGTGGAAAACATCGACCAACCACTTTTAGCCGCCGCCCTGCGAGAAGCCTTCGATCTGGCAGGATTTATCCTAGCTTCAATGCTAATAGCTTCCAATTTTGGACTCTGTGCCAAAGTTAACGACAAAACAGTAGTAAAAGCACTGGATTGGGTGTACGTTCCCTCGGTATTGCCAGCAGAACCAGGAGAGGTTCGCCGCAGTTATACGCCCAATGCTGAGGGAGAAGTACCCGCAGTAGTGATGGAATTTTTCTCGGATACTGACGGTAGTGAATATTCAAATAAACCGACATATCCTTACGGGAAATGGCGGTTTTATGAGCGAATTTTGCAAGTACCGATTTATGTAATTTTTGAACCCAAATCGGGAGTATTGGAAGTGTACAGACTCTCTGCGTCGGGAGAATATGAATTGCAAGAACCGGATGCTAATCAGCGATTCTGGATAGAATCAATGGGTTTATTTCTGGGGGTTTGGGAAGGTGAAAAATCTCAGAGAACGGGTTATTGGTTGCGCTGGTGGGATGAGAATGGCAATTTGCTGCTGTGGGGTGCGGAACGGGTGGAACAGGAACGCCAGCGCGCCGAAGAGGAACGCCAGAGGGCCGATCGACTAATGGCATACTTGAGAAGTCAGGGTATCGATCCTGATGGCATTTGAAGGTGTGGGAGGTCGATCGAACAAAAGTTAATAAAATTGAGAAAACAGTGGCGCTCTCAAAAGCTTAATCTAAAAAAAGGATAAGGAGAAAATATGACACAAACAGCAGTCAAAAACTCTGTCACCGAGAGTTGCCTGACTCTAAGAGGAGTGAGTTGGTCGCAATTTGAATCGCTAGAAGTCGCTTTTGAGTCTGTCGGCGGTATCAAATTTGCTTACTTAGATGGAATTTTAGAAATTATGACAGTTAGCCCCGAACATGAAGAGACAAAGGGTACTATCAGGGCTTTATTAGAAGCATACCTGAGAGAGAAGGGCATCCGATTTTATATCAAGGGCGGGCCGACTTTGGGTAGTAAAGAATTAGGGGCGAGAAAAGAGCCTGATGAGTCTTATAATTTGCAGACTAAAAAGGCAATTCCAGATTTGGCGATCGAAGTTGTATTCACCAGCGGTGGCATCGATAAACTTCAACTATACAAGCGGTTGGGCATACCTGAAGTTTGGTTTTGGGAAGATGGAGTGCTGAGTATCTATTATTTGAGGGAGGAGTACGAAAAAGTCCCTCGCAGCGAGTTGTTACCGGAGTTAGACATTGCTTTGTTAGTGAGATATGTAACTTACTTCGATCAATATGATGCTGTTACTGAATTCATTAAGGCTTTGCGGTAATAGTTCAAATCAACTTTAAATATAACTAGAATCAAGGAGCGATAGACATGGTTCAAGTCTTAACAAAATCAGTAACATTTGACGAATTTATTGCATGGTATCCTGAAAATTCCGAATACCGCTACGAACTGCACAATGGAGTAATTGTTGAAATGCCCAAAGGAACTGGCCAACATTCAGAAATCTCTGGCTTTCTCAATATAGAAGTTGGCGTTGTATGTCGCAATGCCCGATTGCCCTATTTCCTTCCCAAAGAATGTGTCCTTAAACCCGATCGCGACGAATCAGGATATGAGCCAGATGTCATCGTTCTCGATCGACAGCAAGTGATAAATGAACCGCGTTGGGCAGCAGAATCAATTATCACAATGGGTTCGTCGGTGCGTTTAGCAGTAGAAGTTGTCAGCACTAACTGGCAGACTGACTATCTTACTAAACTACGCGATTATGAAGAAATGGGCATTCTTGAATACTGGATTGTGGATTATTTGGGATTGGGCGGGAGACGCTACATCGGCAATCCCAAACAACCTACGCTTTCGCTTTATCAATTGGTTGATGGGGAGTACGAGTTGACGCAGTTCCGGGGAGAGGAGAGAATTGAATCGGCTGCTTTTCCAGATTTGAACTTGACTGCTCAACAGGTGTTTAACGCAGGAATTGTTAATGAATAAGGAGCGAGTTTGCTATGACTACAACAATATTAAAAGAAAAATTAGAGCGGCCATTGCTATTTCCCGGATTAACCTGGCAACAATTCAAAATCTTAGAACCGATTTTGGATATTCTAGGTGTTAAATTGTCGTTTTTAGCGGGAGTGCTGGAGATAGAGAAAATGCCTGGAAGAAAACACGAAACAGCTAAGGAGAGAATTGGTGATCTTCGGCAAATCTATTTGATGAAAGCAGATAGAGCTTACACTCCAACAGGTTCGATGACATTGGAAAGCGAAGAAGGTTTAGTCAGAAGGGAAGCAGATAAATCATACGAATTGGGTGCTAATAGGGAACGTCCAGATTTGGCGATCGAAGTAGTCGTCACTAGCGGCGGAATTGATAAGCTAGAGGCTTACAAACGGCTGCAAATCCCTGAAGTCTGGTTTTGGGAAAACAGCCGAATGTCTCTGTATGCTCTCACACAGCAAGGATACGAAGAGATTGCAAGTTCCCAATTGCTCCCAGAACTCGATATGGGTTTACTCGTCAGGTGTGTTAATATGCCGAGTCATGTTGAAGCAATTAAGGAATTCAAAAGGGCGATCGATGGGGATTTGTAGTCAAAAATAGATAAGGCCAGAACCTAATTTTTGAATAAGTCGGGACTCTAAAGCACGAGATCGTTTTACGTTTAATTAAATTAACCTACTTAGTTGCATCAAAAAAGTTTATAATAGATATACAACTCACAGGAAGCACGACCATGACAGCAGTCGTTCCCACCCTCAAAACTTCTGAAATCGTATACCCTAGCGCTGATGGAGAACCAGTGGCAGAAACTTACGACCATCTTTACGCAATTTTAACTACTTTAGAAGTCTTAAAACAATACCTCGCAGACCGTCGAGCTACTGTTTTAGCAAACCAATTTTTATACTACGCTCAAGGTTTCCCAAAAGTCCGTGTAGCACCAGACGTGATGGTAATTTTTGATGTAGAACCTGGTGGCAGAGATAATTACAAAATCTGGGAAGAAGGGCAAGTGCCGAAAGTGATTTTTGAAATTACATCACCAGGTACAAAGTCGGAAGATCAAAATAATAAAAAAGATTTGTACGAGGGGATAGAAGTTCAGGAATATTGGTTGTTTGACCCAAGAGGTGAATGGATTGCCGAACAATTGCGGGGGTACCGACTGGGAGTAGAGGGGTATCAATTAATTAGAGATAATCGTAGCGAAGTATTGCAACTGCGGTTAGAAATAGAGGGAAAAATTCTTGGGTTTTATCGGGAAGATAATGGAGAGAAATTATTGATTCCCGATGAATTGGCTTCAGCTTTAAAAGCAGAACGGCAACGTGCTGAAGCGGAAAGTCAACGGGCTGCTGAACTCGAATCTTTGCTGGCGCGTTATCGAGAACAATTTGGAGAATTGCCACAAGATAATGGCTAAAGAAATAAAAGTGCGATCGCGCTTCACCGAGGCGAGCGCACTTTTATTTCTCAAGTAAATTGTTAGTTGAATGACGATCCGTCAGAGCCCGAAAAGATTAGAGGAGCAAGGATTAGGGGATGCGTAAGTCCTGTATTATTTACACTTCAGTGTATTCTTTGCCTTTTTGAGACTCTAACCAACGTTGATAAGCTTCCTTATCACCTCTAAAGGAATCGACAGAAACTTGACGTTCTGGCATGGGTTTGAGGGGAGCGTCAATAGGGGAATATTGGCAATAGCAGATTACTACCATATCAAATTCACCGATCGGAATATCGGGAGTATAAGTCTCAACCCGCGCAACTTCCCAATCACCTGTGCGATAATGAGTGTTGTAACCGTGCCTATCTGGATCGTGTTCTGTTTCCACACGAACAAACTCTGGGGGACGATAGCCAACTTCAGGAATTGGCCCGTCAGAAGAGTCAAAGTGTTCGGTTAAAATGCGAGTTAATGATTGAGTGTGCTGGAATTTTCTATCTTTCCACCCAGGAGTTCTCGGTTCGGCTCGGAAAATAATGTATTTATGCATCGTCGTCCTCTCTTTCTGTGTCGTAGAATGATTTGGGAAATTCTGTTTGGCCTCGAAAAACACAATCAACTTCTAGACCGTTTGTATCAATTTCCTCTATGTCAAGTAGTTTCCAACCATATTTTCTTTGCATCTCATAGCAACAAGCTTCGTCGGCTGCTGCGTGTCGAGATTGGTCTTCGTCTGGATCGTAACGCAACCAGTTTGGATTGTTTGGCATAATTGTATTGCTCCCTGTGTTGGGTTGACAACATTGGAGAAGTCGTCTGGACGAAGTATTTCCGGTACTGCGTCCGGGCGCGTCTTTGGAAAATTATAGGATAATTGTTACAAGCTCGGCCCGCTTCTGAACCAGACAATTGGTTGAATTTGCTTGACAAATATCGGTTGATATGTATAGAGTTTTAGCGAAAATTTTAAATTGGGAGGGGCGATCGTTTTGCGATCGAACTTGGGCAATCTAGATATAGGCGCTTCTGGAGTGCCTGGAAAACAGCGAGGCTAAGAGTTAGCAATGGAAAGCACACAGAAAAAATCTAGCCCTCGTCCATTTAATAAGGGCGATCGAATTAAGCAGATTTTTGCGTTAGTATCAATGGTTTCGTTTGGTGGTTCTGCGATTTTTGGTATTGTGAGTCTGTACAGCAGCGGTTTGAGCAGCCAGCACCAGCAAAAATCTGCTCCGGTAGAAGTTTCTCAGGAATCTTTGCTGGCGGCGCAGGAACGGGGATATGAGACGGTTTTGCAGCGAGAACCTCAAAATCAGACGGCTCTGGAGGGATTGGCAAAGGTGCGGCTGCAGATGAATAATCAGGTAGGGGCGATCGAGCCTTTGGAGAAATTGGTGAAGCTAAATCCTGACAGAGCTGATTATAAGGCGCTGTTGAGGCAGGCGAAGGGGAAGTAGTAGCCGAAAGGAGGGAGTTCAGAGGTATCTTCTCCATTGGCTTCTCTGCAATCTCCCCTACCATCGCAATATCTACCCATATCATCGTTAATTATCATTTTATTTTATCTCAAGGTTATAGCATGGCAATTTTCGTTCCGAGCCTAAAGAAAAGCGGGCATTTAAATAATATTCACGTAACAGTATGCCTCGTTGGATCTCGTAAGATGGCAGACAAAGATGACTATGGGAGTCAGGGGTGGGATATTTTTGCACCCAATCTTACTATCTATGGATTCGATGCTGATGAAGCTGCTTGTCATGAGGCTAACGCCACTATAGAAGCTCGAAAAATAAATTGGACTGAAAAACATATTCCACTAGCTCTGGGAAATTCTGTCGGAACATCCACAATTTATCTTACTAAACACCCAGGTTGCAGTTCACTATATCCTCCCAGCGATGCCTATATTGAGCGGTTTGTCGGAAATTCTCAGCTAATTGAGCTAGTTTCTACTGTGGAAGTTGAGATAACAACTTTAGATTTTTTTTGCCAATCAGAAGCAGTTAACGAGATTGATTTTATACAACTAGACGTTCAGGGGGCAGAGCTTCTGGTTTTAAAAGGAGCTTCTAGTATTTTAAAAAGTAGCACTCTAGCGATTGTAACAGAAGTAGAGTTTACAGAAATATACAAGGGTCAACCTTTGTTTGGGGATGTAGATGTGTACCTGAGAGAACAAGGATTTACACTTTTTGATTTATGTAATATACATCGTGACGGTCGCCGAATGCCTGTAGTGTCACCCGACCACTATGGAGCCTTAGTCTGGTCTGATGCTTTTTATTTTCGAGATCTGATTCGGGAAGACTTGAATACAGAATTAAAGACACCCGATCGAATACTAAAATTAGCTTGTATCGCTGATGTTATGAACTTTCCTGACTATGCTCTGGAACTTCTAGCGTATTTGACCCTGCAATATGGCGACGATATAAGATATAACTTGGCTGATAATATTATAGAGAGCTTAGCGGAAATTCCAGAGCTAGTTAAGCGGGGACTAAGTTCATTGCCTATTATTGCTAAAATTAGAAATTACAGCAGCGGTTACCGTGCCAGGTGTGTGTTAAACGATCAAAGTAATTGGCAACAAAGAGGTAATTCCTGCTTGTTTTTAGGAGACTATTCTCAAGCAGCAAGTATTTATGAGCAAGCTATAGAAGCTGAACCAAACATTAAATCCCACTATTGGCACTTGGGGTTGATGCTGCTTTTGCAAGAGCAAGAAGCCGAAGCTTTAACAGTCTGGTTCACAGGTATACTTGAGGACAATGCCGAACAAAGCGAAGAATGCACATCTGAACTAATAGGAGTTATACAAACAGAAGCACAGCGCCGAGAAAGAGTCACCGACTATGCTGTTGCTCACATACTCCGGCAACACATCCGGGAAATAGCTCCCACCGACATAAATAATTTGTTAAAGATTGTCGATCTTTCTATTAAGATGAATAGTTTGACAAATCAAGACCTAATATCCTTGGGAATTGTTGAGTTGTTGCGCTCGGAGTTGTACCCCGTTAATTCCGATTTACTATTACAATTACTTCAAAGCATTTTAGATTATTTACCCTACGAACAATCTACCCTGGAATTTGCAACAGCTTGTCAGGGTTATGTCTCCGATTCTCAAGCATTTGTTAAGGTATTGATGCTAGCTAGTCCTAAAATCCCAGATACCCAAAATGTAGACGCTCCAACTCAGAAATATTCATATTTAGACGAAGAAACTATTATTGATAAATATTTAAAACAATTAAATATAGAAAACAAATACTGTGTCGATATAGCTGCTAGTGATGGGGTAACTATGTCAAACACTTATTTTTTATACAAGCAAGGATGGAGTGGGTTAGCAGTAGAATATGATACCCAACTATTTACCAAATTAGCACTTAGGTATACTGAATTTGAAAAAGTAAACTTAAGCAAATGCATGGTGACACCTGAAAATGTAGTTTCTCTTATGAAAACACATCAAGTCCCAGAAAACTTTAGTTTTCTCAATCTTGATATAGATGGTTATGATTATTTTGTATTAGACCAAATACTTAGTTCATTTAGACCTTTGTTGATTACCGTAGAAATAAATGAAAAGATCCCACCACCTATAAAGTTTACTGTTAACTATAGCCCCAATTATGTTTGGAATAACGATCACTTTTTTGGTCAAAGTATTTCACAGTTAAATATTCTGTGTCAAAAGTATAACTATGCTCTCGTAGAGTTACATTATAATAATGCTTTCTTGATTCCTCAAGAAATCAGTCCAGTAACTTCACTTACACCAGAGGAAGCCTACAGAAGGGGGTATCTCGATAAACCCGACCGGAAAAATAAATTTCCGTGGAATGGTGCTGATATAGAGCAAGTTCACAATTTATCTCCTCAAGAAGCCTTAATTTATATAACTAACTTTTTTTCTAAATATGAAGGACAATTTACCTGCTACATATAATTTTAGTAATTAGGCGTTTAATGAAAAGAATTTAAATTTTTAAGTAGTCAGATGCCTAATCTAAGGAAACGCTAATCCAACAAGCAAGGTAAAGACAGGCTGTAAACAATGGAAAATAATATTTCAAACTCGGATATAAATGCCTACGCTATGTTAAAAAAAGATGCTGTTCAACCAGTCAGCTATACAACCATTCAGTCTGCTGTTGAAGCCATTGAAGGTTTCATGGTTCCAGGGCAAGAAGAGTACCTTTTCAATAAGGTAAAGTCCCTCCCTAATGATGCTGTAATAGTTGAAATAGGATCGTATAAAGGACGCTCCACAGTCGCAATGGCTTATGCTTGTATAGGAACTAATAGGAAAATTTATTGTATTGATACCTGGGACGGCAACGATATTGACTTTCCCGACAGAAACTTCTTTGAGATTTGGCAGCAAAATGTACAAAAAAATGGATTGTATGAATATGTAGTCCCCTTACAGGGATATTCTCATCAAGTGTTAAGCCAGTGGATAGAGATCACGGGTGCTAACAAAATTAACTTTATTTTTATTGATGGTTCTCACCAATTCTTAGATGTATTAAAAGACTTTGAACTGTCATTCCCTCTCCTAAAAGAAGATGGTTGGATAGCATTTCATGATGTTGTACCTACTTGGCCTGGTTCTGAGCGTGTATGGCATAATATTGCCAAACATTGTCTAGTCAATCATCAGTATTCGTCAACTCTGGCCTGCGGTCAAAAAAATTCAACTGCTTTCTCCTCTACTTCATCACCCGAATTACCGATTCACTTCTTTACTATTGTCCTCAATGGTGAGCCATTCATCAAGTATCACATAGAAGCTTTCAAACAACTCCCCTATAAATGGCATTGGCATATAGTCGAGGGTGTAGCGGACTTGAAGCATGATACAGCCTGGTCTTTGCGGAATGGCGGACATATTACCGACGAAATCCACTCCAAGGGACACAGCAATGACGGCACAGCAGAATACCTAGACGAACTGGCACAGTTATATCCAGAAAATGTCACTGTTTATCGTAAACCGGAGGGTATTTTTTGGGAAGGCAAACGTGAAATGGTTAATGCACCCCTACCTAATATTCGCGAGGAGTGTTTGCTGTGGCAAGTGGATGTGGATGAATTGTGGACTGTTGAGCAATTGTGTACTGCCCGATATATGTTCATCAATAATCCTGAAAAAACGGCTGCTTTTTATTGGTGTTGGTATTTTGTCGGAGAGAATCTGGTTATTAGCACTCGCAACTGTTACGCTCAGAATCCCGCCCAAGAATGGTTGCGAACCTGGAGGTTTAAACCCGGCTGTTTCTGGACTGCCCACGAACCTCCAGTATTAACTGAACCTTTACCTAATGCTGAATGGAGGGATGTTGCCGCAGTAAACCCTTTTGTACATGAAGAGACAGAAACGCGGGGTTTGGTATTTCAACACTTTGCCTATGCGATGGCAAAACAGTTGCAATTTAAAGAGCAATATTATGGCTATGCAAATGCAGTTTCAGAATGGAGCGTATTGCAAGCTCAGACTAAATTCCCTGTTCGCCTGAGCCACTATTTTTCATGGGTTCAAGATGGCACGATGGTTGATACTGCTAATGCCTGTGGTGTAACACCAATAGCGAAAAGAGAAAAAGATACTGATATCTGGGAGTTTGGCCCACCAGAGGAATTACCAGTTAAAAAAGCAACAACTACTCCAATATCAACTCCAACGATCCTGATAGATGGCGTGTTTTTCCAGCTTTACAGAACAGGAATTGCTCGTGTCTGGAACTCCTTGTTACAAGAATGGGCAAAAGATGGTTTTTCTCAACATCTTATCATTCTTGATAGGGCGGAAACCGCTCCAAAAATTGCGGGAATTAGATACCTTACTATTCCAGCTTACAACTACGAGACAACCGACGCTGACCGGGAAATGCTACAGCAAGTCTGCGATCGAGAAGGTGCTGATTTATTTATCTCTACCTACTACACAACACCCCTCTCAACTCCCTCTGTATTCATGGCTTATGACATGATTCCAGAAGTTTTGCAGGCCAATTTGAATGAACCCATGTGGAGGGAAAAGCATCATGCTATCTGCCATGCTTCTGGATATATTTCTATTTCAGAAAATACAGCGCGGGACTTGACAATATTTTTCCCACAAATTCCCCTACAGTCTGTAACAGTAGCTCATTGTGGAGTGGACAATCTTTTCACGCCAGCGAGTCAAGAAGAAATTAATACTTTTAAAACAAAGTACGGCATCTCAAAACCCTACTTTATTTCAGTGGGAGGCGGGTCGGATTATAAAAATTCTATCTTGTTTTTTCAGGCTTTTGGAAAACTTGCTAGTAAACAAGGATTTGAGATTGTTTGTACAGGGACTGGAATTCTATTAGAAGGAGAGTTGAGAAATTATACTTTGGGAAGTGTTGTGCATAAGCTACAACTCAGCGATGACGAATTGAGATTAGCTTATGCCGGTGCTGTAGCTCTGATTTATCCGTCGAAGTATGAAGGTTTTGGGATGCCTGTGTTGGAGGCCATGTCCTGCGGTTGTCCGGTCATCACTTGTCCCAATGCGTCGATTCCTGAAGTGGCGGGGGAAGCAGCTTTATATGTGAATGATGAGGATGTTGAGGGGTTAACCGATGCACTGTGTGATGTACAAAAACCGAAAATTCGCAATTCATTGATTGCGGCTGGTTTGCAACGGGCGCAAAAGTTTTCTTGGTTAAAAATGGCGCAAACTATGAGCGCTGCATTGATTAATGCGACTCTCTTACCTCTTAACCTGAGAGATATTAATTTGATAGTTTTCGCAGATTGGTCGCAACCAGAAGAGTCTTTGGGTTTAGAATTAGAGGGAGTTGTTAGGGCGATCGCAACTCACCCGGACAAAAGTAAAATGGCTTTGCTGGTAGACACGAGCAATATTTCTGATGAAGATGCAAATCTCGCTTTATCTAGCGTGGTGATGAATCTTTTAATGGAAGAAGATTTAGATGTTTCCGATGGACCGGAAATTTCCCTGATTGGACAGTTGAGTAAAATTCAGTGGTCAGCTTTGATACCTCGACTTCACGGTCGGATTGTCTTGGAGAATGAGAACACAGAGGCGATGGTTCAGGCAAAAGTCGAGAACATTTCCTTATTTGAACTAGACAGTTTTATCGAGGAGACTAACTGATAAATTTAGAGAGTTTGTGCAGCAACTCGCTGCACAAACTACTTACTCGCATTAGCACCCTCAATGATTTTTGTCAATATATATTTGCCACATTTGCTCGTAAGCTTTTTCCATCTCTTGCGTAAATTGCTTGCCATTCCACAGCGGTGCAGTTTGTCGTGATTGCCGCAATTTCCAAGATATTTGCTGCCGCAAAACAGCATCTTTTCCTAAACGAATTCCCCATTCTATATACTCTTCATCAGTCCAAGCAATCCCTTCCGAAATACCTGCATTCATCATCATCGTGTAGCTGTTGCGGCTAGCAAACTGTTGCCCTACTCGTGTTACTATCGGAACACCCATCCACAGCGTCTCCATTGTAGTTGTAGCTCCGTTGTAGGGGTAAGTATCTAATACTACATCAGCTATGCCTAAATTAGCGCGGTGGACTTGTTCTGAAGGAGCAGATGGTAAAAATCTTAGGCGTTCTGCTCTTACTCCCTCAGATTCTGCAATCTCAATAAAGAAATTTTTTAGAGATTCTTGATTGGCAACCCCTTTTACTAAAAAATAGCTATTGGGAACTCCTTTAATAATTTGCATTTGCAGCCTTGCTGTATCGGGGTGATATTTGTATCCCTTCTGACCAGTAAAATAAATAACAGCATCAGTAGGAATATCCAATTGATCGCGCCGGACATTAGGTACACCAACTTCAAAACCATCTACAGCTATATAAGTTTGAGGCAAACGCCAGATTTTTTCTGTATAGTAATCCTGAGCAGATTCCGGTAAAACGTAAGGATCAGCAATAAAGTAATCAACGGCAGGAATCTCCGAGGCATCCCAACCTAACCAGGTTACTTGTATCGGTGCTGGTTTCATTGCTATGGCCTCGCAAGTGTTAGTTAGCGTTAAACTATCAAGGTCTATCAAAATGTCAATTTCATCTTCATAAATTTTTTCAGCAGCTTCTTGACCACTGAGTTCTAATTTACAAGCCTTGGAAACCTGACCGACAAACCATTCTTGTAATGAATTATAATTTTCTTGATAGCCCATAAAGTAACCATTGATCTCAAAGCGTTCTCGATCGTGGTACTGAAATACCCATCGTGCTAGCCAACCGACAGAATGAGTCAACAGGCAGTGGGAGATATATCCTATTTTCAAACGTCTTGTAGAAACATCTGTTTTTATTAACCTAGATTTCCACTGGCGACACCGATATACCTTTTCCTTCAGAGACGTTTCTATTTTTAATTGTGCTAAACCAGCTATTTTACTACGAATTTTTAAATTTTCCTCAAGTCTATCTTGCAGATAAGGAAAGAAAAAAATAGAATTAAATAATCCCAGAGCTGATGTCTCCCATAGAGCCTCATTATTTTGTTCATCAAGCAAAGAAGCAAGCAGAGACTTCTGCAATTCAAAAGCCAAGCAAACTTCATTCCAGTAGCCACCTGCACCCATCAAACCACGCATAATTAGCAAATTACCATAAATTCTGTTGAGTAACTTTTCTTGAAGTGAATAGTATAATTTAGCTGATTCTATTCCCTTCGTATATTCACGACTATCTTGATAAAAAGAAGCCAACGCATATAAAAATTCTCGGTGTTTAGGAAGGAACTTTAAACCTATTTCGGTAAAAATGGCTGCAACATCAGCTCGTTTAAATGAGTAGCAAAGTTTATAGACAAATGGGAGTAGCAATTGCTCTAAAATCGATGTATTGTCTTTAATATATACCAGAGCACTTTCCGTAAAATCTAGAGATAAAATGTCAAACGGTGCCCAATCTAAAACATTTTTTAATACCTGTATTAATAGCTCCTTATCCACTTCTACTACTTCCGAATTGAGCAGTTCAAGGATATGCAGCTCGTTTAATATTTCTCCTTTGTATGTTTTGAGCAAAGTAGACAGCCCGATTAAATGTAACAAGTTATTAACTCCTTCTGGGTTAATTTCCCGTATATGCTGCCGGATTGCCCACGCTATACAATAGTCCTCTTCTCTTGTTCCCTGTAATCGTCGTCGCTCTGCTTCTGTTTCCAATACCTCAATCAGTTCTTTTGTCCACTTTTCTATGTCTTCTGGCTCTCCATCTGCCATTCCTATGAGCCATGTTGTCTGAGCTTCACTTTCTTGGCCCTGCAATAGAAAAATCAAACCTAAGTGCCAGTAGTAGGACTTAACATTAGGCTCCTGTAAAATTGCCTCTTCATAAATTTTTCCTGCTTGATAATAGTTTTCTGAAAAAATATATTTTTCAGCTTGCTGTTGCCATCCGGCAACGAATGAATCACTAGAAATCATAAACTATTCAATAAGTTTTTATTAAAATTTTAAAGCGGGTAGCTCTATCTGCTACCCGCTGATGCCGGACTATTAACAACCCGGAGTAATCAAAATCAGAAACTACTTAGTAACAGGCTCCATTGATCCACAATCAGTAGCACCTGCGGCTAAATTGCCTGCATTACCTGTAGATGTACCTGCTTCTTGGCAGATGATGGAGCTAGTTGTTTTTGCTTCTCCAGCGGTTATTAAAGCCACACTTCCCCCATATCCTTTGAGAGAGGAAGTATTTGGTTTAGCATTAGCAACTCCTCCTTTGTCCGCATCACCACTCGCCAAGTTATATGTGTAGTTAGTGGTTTGAGTTTTGATACCAAGACCCAACTGAGTACCCGTGGGATCAATCGAAAATTTGCTATTCTCTGCGTAAAAAGCTTGCTGACCCTTGTTCATTGAACTGACATACTGCTTGGCTTCAGACTGCTTGGCCTTGTTTGCTTGGTTAAGGAACGCGGGCAAAGCGATTGCAGACAAAATACCGATGATGATGATAACAACCAGCAGTTCAATCAGGGTGAAACCTTGATCCTCTCTTCTTTTGTTGATGTGTTGCAGGAACTTAGCTTTAAATTCAGTCTTCATAATTTGTTTCTCCTTGAGGGGGTGAAATGCTCGATTTCTAACTCTTATATGTAACTTACCCAGTTTCCCCGGCTTTGCTATCATCCCGTCCATTTTTTTTTTGAGATCGGGCGGCTAACGCTCCAAAAGCACGTACAGAGAGACTTCCAGTCTAGTCAACAGTTCCTTCACTTCATCAAAGGCCGTCTCCTGGGCTGCGGGATCTAGATTAACCACAGCCTCGGCTCTAATCTTTAGCCATTTCTGGACTAGCGACACCGCAGACTGTGGGCCATCCCACAGAGGTAACAAGCAAGCAGCAATTGTACTCTCGATCGCCACCGGCGCTAGAGTTGCCACAGTAATATAACGACTAATCTCAAACGGCATCTCGCTGGCAATGGAATTACTCAAGTCTTCCCTCGTCTGGGAATTCCTGAGTTGAGGATGCAAATGCACCCGCGCTGACTGCCAGTCAGCCTCCGTCCATTCCGCAACAGGCACAAAAGCCTGAGTGCCGGGATTGCCGCACCAGAAATCAAACAATCGGTGTAGGGGATGAAACAGTTCAAATAAATGCAGCCTCTCTTCCACAGAAGTTTCTGGCAGACTCATCGCCAAAAACGGAGGCAAATCATCTGGATCTTTGAACACATCCATCAAGTCCCAGCGGCTCCACGCCACCATGCTGATAAAATCTAGATCGGCTGCTCTCAAAAGTGCAAACAGTTCAGGCACGCTACAGCCTTTGTCACCCAGCAATAAATAATTTACCATAATCCACCGCTCATCCTTTGCGCGATCGGCATCCCAACTAACTGCTTTGAGCCATATTGCATCTTGCAACGCGTCCATAATTTCCCGGACTATTTCAACCTCCAACTCACCTGGTGTTTGATTCATCAATCCCATTGCTCTGAAAGCCGCTTGAGCGCGTAACATTACCGATCTACCAATGGAACTGTGCAGGTTAGTCCGAATAATCCCATCTGGTTTAAGAACCGATTTCATCGCCTGCAATCCTACAACAGCGTCGGGCAATAAATAAAGCACTTCGTCAGCATTAATGTAGTCGAACTCCACGCCTAAACTGGGTAATTCTTCTATTTTCATCACATAAAATTCCGCATTCTCAAAACCGTGATATTGCAAGCGGTGGCGGGCTAACCTAACAGATTCTTCTGATAAATCAATGCCCACAATTTTAGCTCCCGGATTAGCGGTCGCCAAAATTAAGGATTTGTAGCCGCTACCGCATCCCGCATCCAGAATCAGTTTGCCTTGAGTATTGACAACTTTTCGATTTCTAAAGTAGTAAGCAGTTACAAGGTTATGAAGGTAAAGCAACTCATACTCAGACTCAGGAGATTTTTCGAGAGGAATTCTCGGATAAGGGGCATAGTCATATTGCTGGCGAATTTGGTCTATTAAATCAGATTCTTGATTTTCCATTATGAATTAATCTTGAGGCTGCTAAATTGTTCGGTGGCACTTCCTATTATAAAATGGAAAGGCATTTCATCCCTAAGCGATCGCCCAACCAACCACCCCTCCCATGAACACAAACATCAGCCCGATCCTCAAAGTATTCACCCTTTCGGCCGCCCTTTCCCTAGCCATCAAGTACGCAGGGCCTAGCTTATCCATACCCTCTACCGACCTCAACGCCCTAATTGCCGTCTTTACCCCCAGTATCATCTTAGCTGCCATCCTCGGCTGGCGATCGCGCCAACAGCCCTGATAGGGGATGGAGGGCGATCGCGCCCAAACACGAGTTAAATTAAACCAGGGGCGATCGAACATTCACACCAAAACCCATCCATGCCCAGCAATATAGATGAGACAGACAATCACATGGATCTAGCCACCTTAAATTTCAAACCCTTAAATTTGCTGATTTTTCCTGATTGGAGCCAACCCGAAGAATCTCTTTATTTAGAATTAGAACTAATTATTAGGAGTCTGGTAAGTCATCCCGAGCGCGATTTCCTAACTCTTTTAATAGATGTGAGCGAAACTTTAGAAAAATCCGAAATAGATGCCAATCTAATTTTATCAGCGATTGTGATGAATCTTTTCATGGAAGAAGATTTAGATACTAGCTGCGAACCGGAAATTATTTTATTAGAAAACCTCAATCGAAGCCAGTGGCAGGATATTTTGCCACACATTCAATATCGAATTAAGCTGAAGGCGGAAAATCACCAAGCAATAGCCGAATCTGGAACCGCACAAATTCCAGTAGTGGAACAGGAACAACTTAGCGATATCACCCTTGACTCCCAAGCATTAATATTGAGAGAATTTGGCAACAAACTCTACCTTCAAGGAAGATACGAAGCAGCCATTAAGCACTATCAAAGGTTTTTAGTATCCCAGGTAGGAGATATAGAACTGTATGGTAACTTAAGCGAGTGTTTAAGAAACCTCAACAGAATCGAAGAAGCGATCGCGAGCCTTGAAGAAGGCATCCGTCATTACCCTACAGCAGGAAAACTGCACTTTGAAATAGTCAAAATTCACCAGCAGAACGGACGCACTAATTTAGCTATATCAAGTGCAGAAAGAGCAACGGAAATACTGCCCAATGAGTATGTTTTTCAACTATTCAAACACTTAACATTGCCGATTGTTTATAGCACATTAGATGAAATCAATTTTTACCGAGAAAGATTTGTCCGAGAATTAGAAAAGTTAATTAAGCAAACATCCCTAAAAACTCCAGAAGATAAAATTAATGCTTTGCGGGGTTTTAGTAGTTTCACTAATTTTTACCTAGCATATCAGGCTCACAATGTTGTGGAATCGCAGTCAAAATATGCTAATTTAGTGCATCAAGTTATGGCTGCCAACTATCCGCAGTGGGTGCAACCGCAATCTATGCCTCCACTGCTGGAAAATGGCAAAATTAGAGTCGGTTATATTTCTAGTTATTTGCATTCTTACAGCGGCACTTTCTGGTTGACTGGCTGGCTGCGTTATTGCAATCACCAACAATTTGAAATTTACTGTTACTATACGGGGAACGATCCCGATCCAATTACAGAACAATTTCGCCAATACAGCACTGAATTTCGCCACATCCCCCACAACCTAGAAGCCGTATGCCAACAAATTATTGATGACAAATTGCATATTCTTGTCTTCCCCGAAATTGGCATGGATGCACCAACTATCCAAATAGCAGCTTTGCGCCTGGCCCCCGTGCAATGTTCGGCGTGGGGACATCCTGTCACCTCTGGTTTACCGACGATTGATTATTTTATTTCTAGTGAATTGATGGAACCGGAAAATGCACAATTGCACTACTCAGAAACCTTAATTAAGTTGCCGAATATTGGCGTTGCCTACCCAAAACCAACCGTCGGTAAATTAAACAACAGTCGCTTAGATTTTGACCTACGAGAAGATGCAGTGATTTATTTATGCTGCCAAGCCCCTTTCAAATACTTACCACAATATGATTTCATTTTAGCAGAAATTGCCCGCCGCGTTCCGCAAGCTCTGTTTATCTTTCCTCGCGGCGAACTGCTGCGGGAACGGCTAAAGTTTGCTTTTGCTGCTGTTAATCTCGATAGCGAAGATTACTGTCTCTTCCGAACCATTCCAACTCGACAAGATTACATAGCAATTAACTTTATTTCCGATGTTTTCTTAGATACTTTCACTTGGTCGGGGGGGAATACATCTTTAGAAGCGATCGCTTGCAATTTACCCATAGTCACCTGTCCGGGAGAATTTATGCGGGGACTTCACGCTTATAGCTTTCTAAAAATACTGGGAGTAACAGACACAATTGCACACAACGAAGAGGAATATATTCAAATTGCTGTCAAGTTAGGTCTAGACTCACAGTGGCGGCGAGACATTGCACAACGCATGAGTCAGCGACAAGATAATCTGTTTGACGATCAAGTTTGCGTGACAGCTTTAGAGAGTTTTTATCAACAAATTGTTCTAGAAAGACTTAAATAATTGTTTTAATTTTATATGTTTTTCTGGCTAAATTATCTTTACATAAGACTGGCACACTTTTAATGTTAACAGGAGACTAACCGCAAGTCAATCGGGAGCATCCCGGTTTTGCGCTTTTGAGCATCAAACGGATATTGATCCGTTAAGGTAGGCGCACCGAAGCTTAAGC
>NZ_JAUBPR010000067.1:0-35694 GCF_036700845.1 Microcoleus sp. S13_C5 | reverse complement strand
CCTTTTAAGTGGACATATAAGGGTAAAGTCTTGGCTGTCTAATAGTCTGTGTATTTACGCCGAGGTGTACTAGTCAGATTGAGGAGCGCGCAGAGGTTGAGAATCGCGAGCAAGCGATCGCAGAGTTACATCAGCTTAGGGTGTTTGATCGTTCTGCGATCGCTCAGTTTTATGATGAGACGCGATCGGGCTATCTTCAAATGCGAGCCTATATCCGAATGCTAGACTATTTGCGGCTGCTAGTGTTGGAGTATTTGCAGACGGAATAAAGCTAAAGTCATCATCACAATGGAATAAACGTAACACAACTCAGTCACCTGATGAATTTTCAGAAGATGAACGTAATAAGCCTAGCAAGAAAGAAATTCCGATAGCTTGAAAAAGAGAAATTGTGGATAATCCAAACAAATCTGGCATAAGCCAGTTCCATAGAAGAACAACCAATATAGAATTAACCACTGCCCAAATCATAGCACCAGTTATTATTGTTAAGCAGCCACCACTGCAACCAGCAGTCAAAAAATCACCCAAACTATTCATGATAAATTTTCCTCATTTGTTTCGCTCTATTTAAAACAGAAAGCTCACTTGGTTAACAATAACTTCCCAAGCAAGAATAAACCCACTGCTTGCAACCAAGATATTTCCTTAAATCCAAACAGAGAAGGCATTAGCGAATTCCAAAGGAAGAGTGTCAATGGACTAACTAAAATAGCTATAAGCACCAACGATGGAATGCCAATCAAAAGAAGGAACGGAGTAGCAGAAACATACCATCGCAAATATGACCATGCTGACTGTAGACCAAAATTATGATAATTCATGCCCACCTCCTAGTAAGATGTAAACTTTGGTCTGTTTGTAAAGCCATAAAAACTTTCCGCATAAAGTCTGTTGATTAACATCATCAAATAAACAACCCTCAATGTCAATTCATAAAATTCATAACTTTGATTTCATAAAAGTCATATTTATAGATGTTTGAAAAAAAAATAGATTGGGTTTAACACAAGTAACCCAACCTATTAATTAAATGAGACTTAAGAGTTTAGCCTTGATTCACAACAGTCGGTTTTAAACTTTCCTGTGACTTTGATCGATCTAAGCCATTTTGAACTTCCACAGATTCCTTAATCGGTTTCCGGGCTTCAATTAAACTCAAAGCTTTGTTGACACCTTCAGGTAAAATCACTACCAAACTGCCGGCAGGCGCCTCATCTAAAGCCTTGTTAACGGCTGTTGTTTCGTCGAGAATCAACTCGTATTCAACTTGAGATTTCTTTGCGGTTCCTGCAGAAATCGCCTCGGCAATTCCCTGGCAAATTAACTTTGCCACAACACCGGGTTCTCGGCCGCGCCTGTCAAGATCTTCTTTGACAAGAATACGATCGAACATCTCGGCCGAAAGTTTGCCCAGCGTGACAAAATCTTCATCTCGCCGGTCTCCAGGGGCGCCGACAACCCCGATCCGCTGTCCCTGCCAATTCAGAACGAAACTGCCCAAAGCTTTGTAGCTGTGGGGATTGTGGGCGTAGTCCAGCAAAGCGTGATAGTGGCCCAATTTAAACAAATTCATCCGTCCGGGAGTTTGACCCACCGATGCTTGGAAGCTTGACAAAGCCGATCGAATATCTTCTATTTTCAATCCTTGGGCAAAAGCCGCCAAACAAGCTGCTAAAGCATTAGCAATCATAAACGGCGCGCGCCCGCCCATCGTCAGCGGCACGTTCACAGCCTGCTCAATTCTCAGCGTCCAATCGCCTTTCAAGATCGACAAATACCCATTTTCGTAAATCGCTGCCAGCCCGCCCGCAGCGGTATGTTTGGCAACCAGTTCGTTGTCCGGGTTCATGGAAAAATAGGCAATTTGAGCCTTGACACGCTGCGCCATTTGTGATACTAACGGGTCGTCTGCATTTAAAACAGCATAGCCTTTGGGCATTACCGCCTCGACGAGGACGCTCTTGAGTTTGGCCAGTTGTTCCACGGTGTCGATGTCGCCAATTCCCAAGTGATCGGCCGCGACGTTCAAGACGACGCCGACATCGCACTGATCGAAGCCGAGGCCCGATCGCAAAATTCCGCCTCTAGCCGTTTCCAGCACCGCCACTTCCACCGTTGGGTCAGACAAAATCAATTGAGCACTCTGCGGCCCGGTATTGTCTCCGGTTTCTACCAAATAATCGCCGATGTAAGTGCCGTCGGTAGTTGTGTAGCCAGTAATCTGACCGGTCTGCTTGACAATGTGGGCAAGCAGGCGAGTGGTTGTAGTTTTGCCGTTAGTTCCCGTTACCGCTAAAATCGGCACCCGGCTGGGTTGAGGTGAGGGGAAAAGCATATCGAAGACGGCGCCGGCGACGTTGCGGGGTAAACCCTGACTCGGGGCGACGTGCATTCTGAAACCCGGTGCTGCGTTAACTTCGACGATGACGCCGTTGACATCGCGCAGCGGTTGGGAGATGTCGGGGGTTACTACGTCAATGCCGGCGATGTCCAAACCGATTATTTTGGCGACTCTGGAAAACAGCCAGACGTTTTCCGGGTGGATTTCGTCGGTGCGATCGACTGCAATTCCACCGGTACTCAAGTTTGCTGTCGCGCGCAAAAATACTCTTTCGCCGGCCGGCACTACGGAGTCCATCGCGTATCCTTGTTTTTGCAGCAAATCCAGGGACAATTTGTCGATCGTGATCCGGGTGAGCACGTTGTCGTGTCCGTCTCCTCGCTGCGGGTCGCGGTTTACTTCTTCAATAAGCTGTTCTACTGTAGACCTGCCGTTGCCTACGACGTTAGCGGGTACTCGTTCTGCGACTGCTATGACTTGCCCGTTGACTACCAATACTCTGTGGTCACGGCCGACGTAATAGCGCTCTACTATCACGCTTTTTGTTTTTGATGCCGCGCTGGCTAAGTCGTAGGCTTCTTCTGCTGCTTCCCAGGAATTGATGTCGATCGTAATGCCGCGGCCGTGGTTGCCGTCTAGGGGTTTGAGGACGATCGGATAACCGCCGACATCTTCGATCGCCCCGCGCAGTTCATCCAAATAATTAATCACCGTCCCTCTGGGAACCGGCACGCCGGCGCTGGCGAGGATATTTTTGGTACCTTCCTTGTCACAGGCAAGTTCTACCCCCAAAACTCCCGTCCGGTTGCTCAGAGTTGCCTGAATCCGCTTTTGGTGAACCCCGTAGCCGAGTTGAATCATAAACCGGGCGCTCAAAGGTATCCAAGGAATGCCGCGCGCTTCTGCTTCCTTAATCAGTGTTTCCGTGCTCGGCCCCAAGGCCGCCGAAGCAGCAAACTCTCTCAGGTCTCTCAAATCTTGGACTAATTCTGCTGCTGGATAAGTGCCTGTCTCGGCAATGCTTTGGCACAGCCGCACGCCCGCCCGGGCGGCATAGCGACCTGCTTGTTCGTTTTGATACTCAATTACTACTTGGTAAATGCCTGGGGTCGCAGTCTCGCGGGTGCGACCAAACCCGACCGGCATTCCTGCCATTTCCTGAAGTTCTAGGGCGACGTGTTCGATTACGTGTCCCATCATTGTGCCTTCTCTGACCCGTTGCAGGAATCCTCCCTGATGGCCTGGAGAACAATGATGGTCGTTCAAACTCGGAAGTGCGGTGATCAACCCTTCATAGAAGCCTGGAATTTCCGCTGTGGTTTTATCTGCCCACTCCTCTAAATCCAGACGCATCAGGACGAGTTTCTGGCGTCGGATGCTCCAGTAGTTGGGGCCGCGTAAGGTCTGGATTTTAAGTATTTTCATGGCAGTTAGAGGGGTATGGGGCGCGAAATCTTATAGATAATTGGAGCATTTATTCAATTTCGATCTAGATTGCTCGATCGACTGTTCGCTGCGAACAGTTTGGGAGTGAATTTCCAGTTATGGGCTACCCAATTGAAAATTCATGCCCCTGCGATCGGCTAAAAACAAGTACATGTCCATGGCTAGCACAAACTGAAAGCCCAAAGCTAGAATTTTCTGTGGTTATTCCTGCTGGCGTCAGCCCGTGGCTGCTTGGGAATCTATTCTATTGTTGTATCCATGATTCGGCCGGAATGCCGCCTAATTTCTGCCGAATCAATGACAAGACATATTCTAGGTTAGTTGGCTGTGCGGCATTCGGGGGGCCAGCCAGACTCGGAACACGCTCCCGATGGCATTGGTTTGCCTAGGGGCATATTGTAGCAATCTCCGTGACACAGAACGTGCAAGCGCATATTGAACAGACTTAAGGGTTCTGTCGCTCCTACCATAGACTCATTGGTATAAAAATTTTCCCGAGAATCAACAATAGTCACAGTGCCTTTACCGAGAATTTTCATAGTATCGTCTCCCTCAAACAAGGCGCAGGTGTCTTCGTCAATACCAATAGCGAGGCGATCGGGATGGCAGGCCACAGCCGACAGCAAGCGAGCCATGCGGTTGCGGTTGTGAAAATGCTGATCGACGATGATCTCAGGAATAATGTTAAGTCCGTTTGCCATGTCTACTAAAGAGCGGTTTGGTGACGCCCCACTCCCACCGCCTGCAATCATGTGATATCCCATCACCGCAGCACCCGCGCTGGTGCCAGCGAGGGTAATCTTGCCTTCGAGAGTTTCTTTGCGAATTTTCTCCATCAGCGGGGTGTCCGCCAGCAGTCCACAGAGCCGCAGTTGGTCGCCGCCTGTAATGAATACGCCCGTACAGTCTTCTAAGTAATCTTTCCAGACGGGGTTTTCCCCTTGTTCGCGTTCGCGGATGTCCACTACTTTGACTGCACTAACGCCCATTTCGTCAAATATGGTGCGGTAGCGGTTGCTAATTCCTTCGGGATCTCGCGAAGCGCACGGAACGATCGCCAGCCGAGCGTTTGCACCCCCAGCGCGGCAAAAAAAGGTGTTCAGAATCTCTCGCCCGTGAACTTTGTCTTCGGCTCCCCCGATGACCATAATCGAGGTTTTGGTGCGCTGGGGAATATTGTGTTCAAGGGCTTGAGATGTCAACTGCTGCATGGTGTGTCTTCCTCTGTTGGATGTGAAATTCAATTTTGCCGTTGCTGTGCGTAGAATAGAGCTTTTTAAGAATAAATTTTTGTTTGTGCAAGTGAGGTGCGATCACCGATCGCACTATCCCGCAGTTGTTTGGGGGCGAGTTTACTTGCAGTCGCTGTCATGAAAAACAGATTATTTTTGTACAAAACCGGCCCGCCGACACAGGAAGAGAATTTAACTTGCCAAAATTTTCAGAAATTATAAGAAATTATAAAGAATAAAGCAATTACTGAAAACTGAACTCCCTCTAAAGGTCAAACTAGAGGTGATGTATCAATAAATTCCAATAATTGTGCGCTTTGACGTAGTTACCTTATTTCCAGAATTTTTCCGGGCTCCCCTGGAGTCGGGACTGATGGGCAAAGCCTTAGCTAAAAAGATTGCTGAGGTGAATTTTGTCAATCCCCGCAATTTTACCACAGACAAGCACCAGCGAGTCGATGATGAGCCTTACGGGGGCGGAGTGGGGATGCTGATGAAACCGGAACCGATTTTTGCTGCGGTGGAGTCGCTGCCGATTTTGCCAAGGCGAGAAGTGATTTTGCTGACTCCCCAGGGGGAACCGATGCAGCAGGCGATGTTTCGGGAGTTGGCGGCCGATCGCGATCAGTTGGTGTTGATTTGCGGTCATTATGAAGGTGTGGACGATCGAGTCCTGCATTTGGTCACTCGCGAGGTGTCTTTGGGGGATTTTGTGCTCACGGGGGGCGAAATTCCGGCTTTAGCTTTGATTAATGGGGTTTTGCGATTGCTGCGGGGAACTGTGGCGAAGGAAGATTCGCTGAAGTTTGAGAGTTTTGAAGACGGACTTTTGGATTATCCCCAGTACACTCGACCGGCGGATTTTCGGGGATTGAAGGTTCCTGACGTGTTGTTGTCTGGTAATCACGCAGAAATTGCTCGCTGGCGCAAGCAACAGCAAATTGAAAGAACGCGCCAAAGGCGACCGGATTTGCTAGCAGATTAGTGAACTCTTGACTCTTAACAGTCTTGGTTGAGCATCCTATTTTTAGCAGAGAAATTTATGTTAAAAAATCAACTTTTGTGCTGTACGGCGATCGCCTTTTTGCTGGCCGCTGAAGTTACTGTAAATTTAACTCCTAGCAGCGGTGGCAAATGGTTACAGATTAACCGGGAAGCTTTGGCCCGAAGCAGTGGCGGAAGTAGTGGCGGAAGTAGTGGTGGGCGATCGTCTTCTTCTAGTTCTAGTTCCAGTTCCAGTCGCTCTACCAGTACCTCGCCTAGCCGTTCTAGCTCTTCTAGTTCTTCTAGTTCTTCTAGAAACAGCTCGTCTGGCACTTCTTCTAGTTCCATTCCCAGCCGTCCCAGCACCAGTGGAAACACTGGGGGAAGAGTTCGCAGCGGCTCTTTTGAAAAGCCGGCTTCACCCGCACCTGTCGCCGCACCTAACCCTCCAATTCCCCAACAATATGGAAATAACAGAACAGTAATTATTCAGCAGCGCACCTATAATTCAAGGTCAAGTTATGCAGTTCCTTACAATGCCGATAACAGTCAGCGCAATACTGGTTATAATCCAGAGCCAGCAGTTAATCCAACGCCAATCACCACTGATAATTCGGGCAACGGGGAACTCGTAGCGCCCTCTTCAGACAATCCCGGTAACAGTCAGCCAAATACTGATTATAATCAACAGCCAGTAATTAATCCAGCACCAATTCCCACTGAAAATACCTCTGACAACGCTCCGAGTTCGCCATCATCTGAGGATTGGAAATTGTTTTGGTTTTGGCTGTTTGTTTCGGTAGGGGGTGTAGCGTTAATCGCTTACTGTATTTACTATTATCGACCCCAGTCGGGAGATAAAAATAAAAAACCTATTTTTGCAGTCAGCAAATTGCAAGTTGCCATGTTAGTTGGAGCTTGCCCAGGAGTTCAAAGTCAGCTAACTGAATTGGCTTTAAGTTCTAACTTAGAAAGTGCGGCAGAGAGAGCAGAGTTTTTGCAAGAATCTGTTTTGATTGTTTTGCGTTCGCGCGACAATTGGACTCACGTTGGCGGAAATTCCCAGATATTTGCGAGTCGGGAGGAAGCGGGGAAAATATTCAATCAACTCTCGATTCAAGAACGCAGCAAGTTAAGTGTAGAAACTCTGAGTTTGGTTAACGGCGACATCCGCCGCACACAGTCTGTCACTGCTGGCGATCGAGGGCATGGAGAGTATATTGTAGTGACGTTTTTGATTGGCACAGAGGATGTCAGACCGCTGTTTGGAGACATTCGCGATGTTGAAAAATTGAAAATAGCGTTAGAGAAATCGGCGGCGAGTCCTGCGGATAAGTTGCTGATTTTTGAGTTGATTTGGAGTCCGCAGGAGGAAACGGATAGTTTGACGGGCGATGAGTTGTTGAGTTCCTATCCAGAGTTGATTCAGGTTGGTTGATGGTTGATAGCTGAGGGCGATCGCGCTAGTTTTAAGTAAAATAATCCTGGACGCATGGGTATGTAGAAAGCGGGTTGGATAGCGCGTCTACTTTTTTCCAAACCCCACCCAGGGTAAAAAACTCGGTTTGTTTGTTCCGAGTCGGTAAGTTTTAGTAAAAAGCTCGATCGCCCAAAAAACTCAATTATCCTCAGACAAAATATGAAATAATTGTCTACTGTCTGCTTTTCTCAAAAATCTACTTTACATGAACATCCGCATCGGCAACGGCTACGACATTCACTGCTTAGTTCCAGAACGCCCCCTCATCCTCGGCGGCGTGCACATTCCCCACGAATTAGGCTTATTAGGACACAGCGACGCCGATGTACTTACCCACGCTATCATGGATGCGATGCTCGGAGCTCTCAGCTTAGGAGATATCGGGCTGTATTTCCCGCCAACTGACCCGAAATGGAAAGGTGCTGATAGTCTCGTACTGTTGGCACAAGTGAATCAGTTAATATTAGATAAAGGCTGGGAAATCGGCAATATTGATTCGGTGGTGGTGGCCGAACGTCCAAAGCTGAAACCGTATATTGAGCAAATGCGCGATCGGCTTTCTGCTGTCCTACAATTAAAACCCGACCAAATCGGCATCAAAGCTACTACAAACGAAAAGTTAGGGCCGGTGGGGAGAGAAGAAGGAATTGCAGCCTATGCTGTAGTTTTGGTAAGCAAAAAATAAAACTCGGGTGTGATAGTAGAAGTTGAATTTACTTAAACTTATACCCTAAGAAGGCTGAAAACATGGAAACTGAAACCTTGGAAGTAGAATTACCCATAGACGCGGATATTGTCGCGTTGGATAAGGACGATGGGGTAGTCGTGCTAATCGAAGTCAAAATTATTCAAGCTCAAGAAACAGCAGCAAAGCAGAGGATTGCTGACTACATGATATCTTGGATGAAAGCTGTGTTAGCGAAGATATCCGAGCAACGCACCATAATTCCCTATGCTATTTTTGTTGACACCGAACAAATTCTGATTTTCAAATGGGACGGAGTAAATTTATCTGAACCTGTTTGTTCTCTAAATACTGGTGAGATACTTCGTTATTATGAGCCTGAATTTGGTAAAAAATGGATATCTGAGCGTTACTTAGAGAGTCTAATTGAATCGTGGCTGCGAGACTTAGCATATAATTGGAAATCTGAGATGCCACCAGCATCAGAACAGATAGCAATAATTGGCTTGTTACAAAGGCTGGCTGGTGGAACAACAAAATCAGGAGTACGACTTGGTAATTTTGTATATAGAGACAAACTTCTTGATGAGTATTGCCACAGGGCGTGACCCTCAAGCAAGTACGTTACTAAGGCAAATGCCAGCATCTGTAGAGTTGACAATACCCAGTATTTGCTACCTGGAATCTTTCTCTGCTTTAGAGGACGAAGTGAAGCGACACAACTATTTCAAGCAGCAACTTGACAATCAAATCAGCGAAGCTAATCGAGATTTGACTTCGCAGCACGCCCGGTCTCTATTTTTAAAATTAGCTCAGTCTAAAATCGACTATGAAAGACGACTAGAGGATATAGATTTGCGTCTGCGCGAATCTATTGAGCAGTTGTCTCAAAATGCTGAGATGATTGATTTAACAGCTAATCTTATTCAAGAAAGCTTGAATGCAACTATCATCGCCAAAGACCCAACAGATAATTTAATTCTACACTGTATCTTGAGTCATGCCCGCTTGCGCCCCACAGAAACCCAAGTATTTCTAAGTGGCAACGTCAAAGAATTTCGCAAACTACCAGAAGTTCAAGATGCTTTGCAAGAAGCCGGGATAACAAAGTATTTTTCGCGCACTGAAGACTTTATTGGTTGGTTACAATCTCAGTCATAGTTGCACGCAGGTGGTAAACTAAAAAATTATGAAAATTTCTATTATGCTATATTCAAGACTGCGTTGGCTGGCGATTTTACTGGTGGCAATTGCCACTATAACTCTGTCTGCGTGTACTCCAGCCCGATCGAACTTAGTAAACAGACTCATCGTTCCCACCCCCAGCGGCCCAGCTACCTTTAACTACCCGCTAAATCAATCTGCATACAGCGTTTTTGGCTATATGTACGAGGGATTGATCAACGAAAACGGCTTGACATCCGAGTTAGAACCCGGTTTAGCCGAGTCCTGGGAAGTTTCTAAAGATGGTAAAAAGATTGTCTTCACCCTGCGAGAGGGTTTGAAATGGTCGGACGGCGAACCGATGACTACTGATGACATTATCTTCAGCTATGAAAAGATTTATTTCAATGACAAAATTCCTAGCGGTTTGAAAGATACTCTGAGGGTTGGCATGAGTCGCCAATTCCCAAAAGTTAAAAAAATTGACAGCCGCCGCGTTGAATTTTCCGTTGCAGAACCCTTTGCTCCATTTATTAGATATGCTGGGGGAATCCCTATTTTACCCGCTCATATTTTACAGGAATTTGTAGAAAATACAGATGCAGACGGCAAGCCTAAATTCCTGGCTACTTGGGGCACGGATACTGACCCTAAAAAAATTGTCGGCAACGGTCAATACCGAATGCTGAGTTATACTCCTAATCAGCGCGTGGTTTTGGAACGAAATCCGTATTTTTGGCGCAAAGATGCAGAGGGAAATGTCCAGCCTTACATCCAGCAAATTGTTTGGCAAATTATCGAAAATACTGATAATCAACTGCTGAATTTTCGCTCGGGTGATTTGGATACTCTGAATGTGGAACCGGAAGTGTTTCCGCTGCTGAAACGGGAGGAAAAACGTGGCAAATATACGGTCTTTAACGGCGGGCCGGATACTGGCAGCGTGTTTATGTGTTTCAATTTGAATAAGGGGCGCAATGCTCAAAATCAGCCGTTTGTAGACCCGGTTAAGTCTCGGTGGTTCGCGAGTAAGGAATTTCGGCAGGCGATCGCCTACGGCATCAACCGATCTGCCATGACTAACAATATCTATCGCGGACTTGGCGCGCCGCTGCATTCCCCAATTCCGGCGCAAAGTCCGTTCTACCTGTCCCCAGAAGAGGGATTGAAAACTTACAGTTACGATCCGCAAAAAGCCAAAGAGTTGCTGTTAAGTGCTGGTTTTAAATATAATAGTGAGGGTCAATTATTGGATGCGGAGGGCAACAAAGTCCGATTTACTTTGTTGATGGCTGCGGGTAAAAAAGTTCGGGAACAAATGGGAACGCAAATTAAGCAAGATTTAGGCAAACTGGGGATGCAAATTGATACGCAGTTCCTGAGCTTTAACACTTATGTGGAAAAGCTGCGATTGACGCGGAATTGGGATACTTACCTCGGCGGTTTTACGGGAGGTACTGAACCGCACAGCGGCTACAATATTTGGTCTGTTAACGGCACGCTGCACAGTTTTAACCAGGGCCCGCAAGCCGGAGAACCGCCGATTAAGGGTTGGAAAGTTGACGACTGGGAGCAGAAAATCGATGACCTTTACGTGAAAGCTTCCCAGGAGCTTGATGAGGCTAAGCGCAAGGAGCTTTATGGGGAGACGCAGCGGGTTATAGCAGAACAAGTGCCGTTTATCTATATGGTGAATCCGCTGACTTTTGAGGCGGTGCGCGATCGCGTTTCGGGAATTCGCTACAGTGCCCTCGGCGGTGCTTTCTGGAATTTGTACGAGTTGAAAATAACAGAATAGTCAGTCGATTTTAGATTTTAGATTTTAGATTTTAGATTTGATTTACTCTAAAGATGAATCTGGGAACTTGAACCTTAGTCTAAAATTTGGGGTCGAGCGCGACAGAAGTCGGGGGCGTGTATCCGTTTTTGGGCGGATCGTTAATCAGCAGTCAGCAGTCAGCAATCATTAGTCAGTTATTAATTAATGGAACCTAAAATTTTACAGAAGTTACTCGAATCTGTGGCGGCCGGCGATATTAGCCCGATCGCAGCTTTGGATAAATTAAAGCATTTTGACTTTGAACAAGTCGGCGATTTTGCCAAAATTGACCACCACCGCACTTTAAGAACCGGTTTTCCTGAAGTAATTTGGGGCCCAGGGAAAACGCCCGACCAAATTGTTGACATTATCGAGGCTATGCGCGGGCGAAATTCTGCGGTGATGGCGACACGAATCGAACCGGAAGTTTTCGAGCAATTGCAACAAAAAATACCCGATTTGTGCTACTACCAAAAGGCTCGAATTTGTGCAATTTCTGCTAATTGCTCAACTCCGCAGCATCCGGGTACTGTGACTATTATCAGCGCGGGAACGGCGGATTTGCCTGTAGCGGAAGAGGCGGCAATTACTGCGGAACTTTGCGGTTTTCAGGTGCGACGTTTGTGGGATGTGGGAGTTGCCGGCATTCACCGCTTGCTGAGCAACCGGCACGTTATTGCCGATGCTGATGTATTGATTGCGGTTGCGGGTATGGAAGGTGCTTTGGCGAGTGTGGTTGCGGGTTTGGCAGATTGTCCGGTGATTGCTGTGCCGACGAGTGTAGGTTACGGCGCGAGTTTTGGCGGGATTGCTCCTCTTTTAACTATGCTCAATTCTTGTGCGGCTGGTGTGGGTGTGGTGAATATTGATAATGGGTTTGGGGCGGCGATTTTGGCTTGTCAAATTCTGAGAACTGCTGGCAAAGTAAAGAGAAGAGGAGAGGGCGAGAATGGGAGAGAGGGGGAATAGTTAGAAACCCCCTCTATCAGATAAGACTAAGGCCAACTGTCACAGGACGATCGATTTTTAGGGTGCATCTTGCACCATTCTCAAGAAGAGGCTTTCCGGCCTGTTCCACAAACAGTGAGTTTTCTTGTGGGGTGGGCCGAAGAGCCCGCCCGTAAAAAACCTAATTGAAAATGGTGCAACATCTCAGGTGCGTCAGACTCCGTTATTGAAAGATTATTGAAGATTTCCGGTAGTAGAGCAAGTAGAGCACCTTACTATATATGCCAGTGGCGTCCAGGAGGGCCAGACTCGGCGGTTGAAACCGCGTCTAAACTTGCCTCTCGTCCCAGCAGAGGGCGACTAAAAAATACAGGAGGATGATTAAAGCCGGGTTTGATATTACTTGCTTGCCAGCCAAATCGGATAAGCAGAAGAATCCTCAGCTTTTAACTTTTGCGCCTGATAACTCTTGCTAGTCCAACTAGCCACAGTTTGCAGGCTTTCTGTCAAACAACTTTCGCTGCCAAACGCTTCAAATCCCAAAGTCCACCACGCGCTGCCGTTAATGTTCAACTGAGTAAGTTCCACGGTGCAACCTTGGGGAATTGGGGCTTCCACAGGCACAGATATCAGGACACCAGGGGCCGAAACTTGATAAAGACGCTGCGCTCGCTTTTTCTTGACGGCCACCCACTTTCCTGTCGCCACAATATCCGCTGGTACCGGCGCCATCGTGTCCGCACAAACCCACTTCAGCCACTTTTCGGCTTTGCCTTCCCAGCGGTTGCCGAACTGCATCGTCCCCAACTCTCCCTGACGCCACTTTACCTCCAAGGTTTTCCCACGCAGCTTCACTCCCAAGTAGTCGCAGCTTGGTACTAGCAAATATATGTCTTCCCGCTCTTCAGGAGGCGAAAGATACCCGCCGAGACTCTCGCTTCCAAACCATTGATTGATCGATTTTGGCAGTGCACCGCTATAAAACCACCGCATTTCCAGACTGGCCCGCATAAATTTTTCCTCCGTTCCACAATTTTCGTCAAACCCAGACTGGATTTGCCATACACCATCGACTTTTGTGCCTCTCCACTCTATCCTCCCCCCTCCGGGGCCCAGAGTCTACCCACAGTCATACCATTTTAGATTTTAGATTTTAGATTTTAGATTGGGGAAAGACTTACTGTATAAGGGTTTAGAGCTTGCCTACAGTTGCATTTTTTTTTAACTGGGGTCAGATCGAGGTATTTAAAAAAATTTCTCACAATCCTTTACATATCTTCACAAGTCTGTTACATTTATTTACAGTACACTAAAAACCATTTAGGAAAAAAACATGAGTAACAGAGGCTTAATGCTGGACGACCAAGGCAAAATGAACAATTTTGCGATCGAGCCGACAGTATACATCGATGACGAACCCCGCACCGGCTTTACCCCCTACGCAGAACGCTTAAACGGTCGCCTTGCCATGATTGGCTTTGTTTCTCTCTTGGCTTTAGAAGTTTCGACCAAGCACGGGCTGATTAGCTGGCTGACTCACCTGTAATGATTTTGTTAACAATTAAACTATATGGCTATGGATCGCGGGCGGTACACAAACCACGATCCATAGCTTAACTATTTTGAGGGGCAAGGTTTGGTGAGACAATTAAAATTAAATATTTTTGTTTTACCCTACCCGTAAAAAGAATGCTCAAACGAATTGCGGCAATACTTCTGGTGGTTCTAAGCCTCACCTTGACCGGTTGTGTGTCTAAAGTCACCGGACTCAAAAGCTACGTTGATACTGGCGACGGCTATCAATTTCTCTATCCTAACGGCTGGCTGCCGATCGCGGTTTCTAACGGGCCCGATGTGGTGTTCCGCGATTTGATTCAGCAAACCGAGAACGTCAGCGTGGTAATCAGTCCAGTCGCCAAGGACAAAACTTTGGCGGATTTGGGATCGCCGACGGATGTGGGATACAAGCTCAGCAAAAGTGCGATCGCTCCGGCTGATTCCGGCCGCGAAGCTGAATTAGTCAATGCAGAAGCTCGTGAATCGCGATCAAAAAACTATTACATTTTAGAATACGCCGTTAAGTTGCCAAACCAAGAACGCCACAACTTAGCAAGTGTAGCCGTTAGCCGCGGCAAACTTTTTACGCTTAACGTTTCCACTACCGAAGAACGCTGGCCAAAGGTAAAAGAAGCTTTTGAGAAAGTTGTTAAATCTTTCTCTGTTTATTAGATTAAAAAGTAGTTGGGAATGGGGAATAGGGCGCAGGGCATTGGGGATGAGGAATAGTTTAGTTGATTTTTCTTCCTTCTTCCTTCTTCCTTCTTCCTTCTCATCTCTTCCTTCTTCCTTCTTAACTTATGAAAATTCCCACTTTTGTATTAGCTTCAGCTTCTCCAGCGCGCCGCCGCCTGCTAGAAAATGCCGGCATTCAAGCTGTGATTTGCCCCAGCGACTTTGATGAAGGGCAAATACAAATGAAAGATGCCACTAATTTAGTGCAGGTTTTAGCAGAGGGAAAAGCTGAGGCTGTAGCTAAGTTTTTACTCGCTAATTCTCACCCCCAAATCCCCAATCCCAAAACGTGTTTGGTGTTGGGATGCGATTCAATTTTGCTCATAGATGGCGAAATTCACGGCAAACCAAAGGATGCGGAAGAAGCAATCTCGCGCTGGCAGAAAATGCGCGGTAAGGTGGGCGAGCTGTATACGGGTCATGCTTTAATTGATACTAGATTCGATGACTTTGATGGAGCAAGGTCGCGATCGCTCATTCGCTGTCAAGTTACAAAAGTTCATTTTGCGGAAGTTACCTCGCGCCAAATAACGGCTTACGTCGCTACCGGAGAGCCCCTCGCCTGTGCAGGCTGTTTTGCACTGGAAGGTAAAGGTGGCTTATTTGTCGAAGAAATCGAAGGATGTCACACAAATGTGATTGGTTTGAGCTTACCTCTGCTGCGGCAAATGCTCACCGAAATGGGATATGATGTGGCCGATTTCTGGCAATCTTAAAGTTTGGTGGACAGGGGACAATTTACATTGCCCATAATCTCAGAAATCGGCAGCCAGAGCAACAGTGAAATGCGTTCCCAGGCATAGCCTAGGAAGAGTATGAATTTTGCCTTTCCTCTTGTGGAATGGGCGTTTCGCCCGTCCGTGCTATGCAGATTAGCCTTGCCCACCAGTGGGTAATTATCCTAGAGCGATCGTCCCATCCGATACAGATATAAACTGAAGTTGATCGGGCAAAACATCCTTCACCAAACCCAAGATATTGCCGGTACTAGCTTCCCGAATCACCGTCGCCTTTGTATTTAACACTCTAAAATCAGCCGTTCGAGGCTGTCCCGGAGGAAAAGGGCCACTGCTATCGTAATCTCTGGCATCACCAATTGTTAAAAACCTTTCGCTCAAAACAATATCATTTCGCGTTAATCCAGATGCCAATCCAATTACATCACCTTCAGCCGGATTGTAATCGAGAATAAAATCTGCCGGCACTTCATCTACATCAAAATTGCCGCTAGGAGGCGGTTGAAGCGAACCAATTTCCCCCGAACTTGCTCCCACTTCTGTGCGGAGGACAAACAAATCTGCGCCTTCACTTCCCCAAAGTCTATCAATTCCAGTATCACCGATTAGAGTATCGTTTCCACTCTCTCCTACTAAAGCATCATTCCCTTTACCGCCGCGAATAAAGTCATTAGCCGTGCCTCCATAAACATAGTCATCACCTTGATCTCCGCTGACAAAATCGCTGCCACATTCTCCATAAAGAATGTCAAAATCTTGGCCGCCGCGAATAGTATCGCTGCCACAACCTCCGATTAAAGTATCTGTGCCGCTGTTACCGTTGATCAGTTCCGCACCACCTGAACCTCTGACGAAATCGTTACCAGCTAATGCCCGCAAACCTCCGGGAGTATTACGCAGAATTCCGTTTGCTAATTGAAATGCGTCGTCATTGGAAGTTAAGTCAAAAAAGTTGGGGTCGCTGCCTGGATTTGGCAATGGCCCTGTGAGTAATTTGGTGTTTGGGGGATCAGCAAGAATTGGGTCTGAATTTTCAGCTAATGCTCTAATTTCTCCGAGATTTGTTTCTAACATCCTAATTTTCTCCTGTTTTAATTGACTTTGTTGACATTCTGATTTAAACAAAGGTTCCAATTAAGAAATCTGCGGGAATCTGGGGTTAAAACAATCAAATTACTGTCAAACTTGCCGGAGGCTTTTATTCAACAAGCCTCGGTTATTGACACCCATAGGCTCGTCCAAATCCGCAAATATTTTGAACTGTGTACCAATAATTCTGGGGATCGCGTACTCTATTACCCGTCAGCAGTCAGCGTGGGAAAACCCAGAGACTGCTAATTGTCATGAAACCTTGAGTTAAGTCCGGAATAATTAATATGCTAGACACTGCGATCGATTCTATTCAAGCCAGAGAAATCCTCGACTCCCGTGGCCGCCCCACCATTGAAGCTGAAGTTTACCTAGCCAACGGTGTTGTAGGGCTCGCCCAAGTCCCCAGCGGTGCCTCTACAGGCTCTTTTGAAGCCCATGAACTCCGCGATGGCGACAACAAACGTTACGGCGGCAAAGGAGTCCTAAAAGCCGTCGATAACGTCGAGCACAAAATTGCCCCCGCTTTGGCTAATCTAGATGCGATCGACCAAGCACTGGTAGACAAAACCATGATTGACTTGGACGGTTCCCCCAACAAATCCCACCTCGGCGCAAATGCCATTCTCGGAGTCTCCTTAGCCACAGCAAAGGCGGCCGCCGAGACTTTAGGACTCCCCCTTTACCGCTACTTGGGCGGGCCCTTAGCTAACGTTTTGCCAGTGCCACTGATGAACGTGATCAACGGGGGTTCTCACGCTAACAATAATGTGGACATTCAAGAATTTATGATTGTCCCTGTGGGTGCGCCATCTTTTAAAGAAGCTTTACGCTGGGGTGCAGAGGTATTTGAATCCTTGAGTAAAGTCTTAAAAGCTGAGGGTTTGCTGACTGGTGTGGGTGATGAAGGCGGTTTTGCGCCTAATCTTAAATCCAATCAAGCAGCTTTAGATTTGTTGATTGCAGCTATTGAAAAAGCTGGCTACAAGCCGGGTGAACAAGTTGCTTTAGCTTTGGATGTTGCTGCTAGCGAATTTTACAAAGATGGGCAGTATACTTACGACGGTGTGGCTCATTCGCCAGCAGAATTAATCGATTATTTGGATGGTTTGGTGAGTCAATATCCCATTATTTCCATTGAAGATGGTTTGCATGAAGACGATTGGGACAGTTGGGTAGCGCTGACGCATAAAATGGGCAGCAAAGTTCAATTGGTTGGTGACGATTTGTTTGTTACTAATCGCACGCGGCTGCAAAAAGGAATTGATTTGAAAGCTAGCAATTCGATTTTGATTAAGCTGAATCAAATTGGTTCTTTGACAGAGACTTTGGATACGATCGACCTGGGCAAACGGAACAGCTATCGAGCGGTCATCAGCCACCGTTCCGGTGAAACTGAAGATACCACAATTGCCGATTTGGCGGTAGCGACTCGCGCCGGCCAAATCAAGACTGGTTCTTTGTGTCGCAGCGAACGAGTTGCAAAATACAACCGTTTATTGCGGATTGAGGATCAATTGGGCGATCGGGCAATTTATGCAGGCTCGATCGGTTACGGGCCCAAGTAACACTTGGTAATCGAAAATTTTCGTTCCCCGGCTCTGTCTGGGGACGCAGATCCGGAGGCTCTGCCTCCAATTTTCCTCGGGTCTTCGAGGCAGAGTCTCTGGATATCGGTTCCCAGGCAGATCCCGGGAACCAGTTAAATCTGGATATTACCGATCCTCAATTAAGGATAGAAAGCCAATTGTGGCAGACCCAAAGTTTCTTCCCAGCCCATCATCAAGTTCATGCACTGGATGCCTTGACCTGCTTGTCCCTTAATTAAATTGTCAATCGCCGATAGCACAATCACCCTGTCAGTACGCGGATCGACTTCCACACCGATGTAACAAAGGTTTGTGCCGCAAGCCCATTTTGTTTGCGGGTAAACTCCAGCCGGTAACACTTTTACCCAAGGACAATTGCGGTAAAAAGCGCTGAAAATCGTGATTAAATCTTCCCGCACCAAACCCGGATCGCGCAAAGTTGCGTACACAGTCGCCAGAATTCCCCGCACCATCGGAATTAGGTGGGGAGTAAACTGAACTTTAATATCGTGTCCCGCTAAATCGCTGCAAATTTGCTCGATTTCTGGCGTGTGGCGGTGGCGGCCAACGCCGTAAGCGCCCAGAGAACCCTCTGCTTCAGCCAACAAGAGATTAACTTCGGCTTTGCGGCCCCCTCCCGAAGCACCGGATTTGGCGTCGATAATTGCCGTTTCTGGCACAATGAGGCCTTGTTTGAGCAAAGGTGCCAGGGCTAATAAACTAGCAGTGACGTAGCACCCGGCACAGCCTACTAACTGAGCGTCTTTAATTCGATCGCGATACAATTCCGGCAAACCGTAAACAGCCGTTGCAGCTAAAGCAGAGTCCGATCGCTCGCCACCGTACCATGCTTTGTAAGTTTCCAGATTTTCAAATCTGTAGTCAGCCGACAAATCCAAGACTTTGCAGCCTTTTTCTATCAGCGTCGGTGCCATTTTGCAAGCTAAACCGTTCGGCAGCGACAGAAACACAACTTCACATTTTGCCGCTATTTTGTCTAGGTCGATCGCCTCGACTGTCAAATCAATGCAGTTAGTCAAATGCGGATAAAGGCTGGAAAAAGGTTTTCCCGCACTGCTATCCCCGCCCAAATAAACTACTTCAGCCGCCGGGTGGTCCGCCAGCAGTCGCACAAGTTGCACGCCGCCGTACCCTGAAGCGCCGATAATTCCTACAGGCACACGTCCAACATCTCCCATTTTCCTTTATCCCCTCAGCCGTTGAAGTCAAAAACGCTTGAACTTTTGCTGCATTGTAGTACCAAACGCCAACTTTGGTGGCAAAGAATTGTGTTGTTTTGTTTTGGAGGTGCATTTTTGTTAATTTTCGGCTGTTTGACCCCCCCCCAAAAACGGATACAAAGCCCCGACTCCTTTCCTGGAGAACCCAAAATTTTAGACGAAAGTTCCATCTTCCAGATTCAAAGCTGCAAGTAAATCTAAAATCTAAAATTTAAAATCTAAAATCGACTGACCGATCGCCAAAACCCTAAAATTAACAAACTGATGTGCGATCGTGCTATAAAAAAACTTACCTTAACCCATCCACAAACCGGGGATTAACATTTTTCCCTCTTGCCTCTTGCCTCTTGCTTCCTGTATCCTGTGTCTTCCCTCTTCCCTGTTCCCTCTTCCTTCTTCCTACCTATGGGCATAGTTGTAGAAAACGTATCAAAACAGTTTGGCAGTTTCCAAGCACTCGATCGAGTCAGCTTAGAAATTGAATCCGGTTCCCTAGTCGCATTGCTGGGCCCGTCTGGTTCCGGCAAGTCTACACTGCTGCGACTGATTGCCGGTTTAGAAATGCCCGACTCTGGCAAAATCTGGCTGACAGGGCAAGATGCCACAAATACTAGCGTCCAAGACCGCAAAATTGGCTTCGTGTTTCAGCACTACGCGCTATTCAAGCACATGACAGTGCGAAAAAACATCGCTTTCGGGATGCAAATTCAGAAAACACCGCCCGCGAAAGTCAAATCGCGGGTAGAAGAATTGTTGAATTTAGTGCAATTGGCGGGATTGGGCGATAGATACCCGTCGCAACTTTCAGGAGGCCAGCGGCAGCGGGTGGCCCTCGCCAGAGCCCTGGCTGTGGAACCGAAAGTGTTACTGCTAGACGAACCTTTTGGAGCTCTTGATGCCAAAGTTCGCAAAGATTTGCGTGCTTGGTTGCGGCGACTGCACGACGAAGTTCACGTTACCACAGTGTTTGTGACGCACGATCAAGAAGAAGCGATGGAAGTTGCCGATCAAATTACAGTAATGAATAAAGGTAAAATCGAACAAGTCGGCACACCCGCAGAAATTTACGACCATCCCGCTAGTGCTTTCGTAATGAGTTTTATCGGTCCAGTCAATGTATTGCCCAGCAGTTCAAGAATGTTTCAAGACAACGGCTTTGACTCAGCCAACCCAGAGATTTTCTTGCGCCCTCACGACGTAGTAATTGAAACTACAGAAAATAGTGCAACAGTGCCTGCAAGAATCAGTCGCTTGATTCATTTGGGATGGGAAATTCAGGTAGAATTAACCTTAGATGACGGTCAAGTAGTAAACGCTAATTTGACTAGAGAAAGATTCGATAGCTTGAACTTGCAGCCCCAGCAAAGAGTGTTCGTAAAGCCGAAAGATGCCAAGTCCTTTCCACTTTTTTATTCCATCTAAAACTTATTCGGAAAACTAAAGTTAAATTTAGATTGGATACTGCATTTCCAAGGATGTGGCGCGGTGTCTCTACAAAAAAAAATTATAGGGACACGGCACGGCGCCGAGTCCCTAATCTTTTATACTGACAACTGTCCGCTGACTACTGCGCGCTGAGTTAGTCTTTAATTTTGCTGACAGCTTTTTTGACTTGTTGCTCAAAGGATGTAGCTTGTGTATTGGAAGGATTTTTCATTTTTTCAATGTCAGCGTCTCCCTGAACTTCGTTGGGTCCTTTGCTGGCTTTTTCTTGAGTTTCTTCCAAGGACATGGGTTTTTCGAGGACAACTTCTTGAGATTCTTTTTCAATTCCTAAAAGTTGGTCTTCACCTTTGGTAGGGCTGCTAGTAACGGCAAAAGCGGGAAAAGCATTAGAAACAAACATCAAGGCACAAAAACAAACAGCTATTAAAGTGCGAACTAAACGCTTGCCAGGGAAGTTAAAGCTGATAAAAGACATACAAAATTTCTCCGTTTTTAGAATTTTTGATCGCTAAGATTGTTAACAGGCTGAAGCTCACTCAAATCCAGCACAATCTTTAACTCAAGTTTGATAAAAGCAACCGTTGCTCTCTTTCAATTTGAGCTAATATATAATATTTAGCTGAAAAAGCTGGTATTTGAAATCCTTCTCAGGGAATATTTCTAGATGACTGGCGTCGATCGCCCCAAGACATTTATGTAGAAGGCAGTTGTGTAGAATCAAAAAAATTCTCTATAAGTGCCTTCGGATGCGCCTCACATAGCGGTATCAATGTCAGTAACTGGTTTGATCGTGGGGTGGGGGGTTTATTTAGCCTGTTTGCAATGTCAGAGGGCGCTTGAGTGAACCCGCAGAGCGGTTTATGGAAAATGTTGCAAGATATTAAGATATGTTCCCGACTATCCACTATCCACTATCCACTGACTAACGACTAACGACTAATAACTAATGGCTGCTGCTGTCGCACGGGCACTTGACATTTTGCTAGATAAGTTTTAATTTCTCCTACACTGAGTTGCCCATAATGCAGCAGGGAAGCCAGCAGTGCAGCTTCTGCTTTGCCCTCAGTCACTGCTTCGTAGATGTGGTGACAGTTGCCGGCGCCGCCGGAAGCAATGACGGGAATTTCGACAATTTCGGCGATGCTTCGAGTTAATTCCAAATCGTAACCGGCTTGAGTGCCGTCCGAGTCCATGCTTGTCACCAGAATTTCGCCGGCGCCGCGCTGTTCGGCTTCCTTGGCCCAGGCGATCGCATCTTTGCCGGTATTTTCTCGCCCTCCGCGCACGTACACGTCCCAACCAGGATTATCAGCATCTTGCCGTTTGCGGGCGTCGATCGCCACTACAATGCACTGATTACCAAATCGATCGCTGGCTTTGTCAATTAAACTCGGATCGCGCACCGCCGCCGAATTAATACTCACCTTATCAGCGCCAGCCCTCAATAAACTTTTAATTGTGTCTAAGGATTGGATGCCGCCGCCTACCGTCAAAGGGATAAATACGCGATCGGCCGTTCGGTACACCACATCGATCATAATATTCCGGTCTTCGTGAGTCGCCGTAATGTCCAGAAACACCAACTCGTCAGCACCAGCATCATTGTAAACCTGAGCCATTTCTACCGGATCACCAGCATCCTGAAGATTGACAAAATTGACACCTTTGACCACGCGACCGGCTTTCACATCCAGACAAGGTAAAATTCTTTTCGCCAACATACAATTCTCTTCCAATTTAACTTACTCGGCGGGAAGTGCCCCGCTATAACTGTACTCGTCTTAGCGGTGGGATGAAAGCCAGGGTTGTTTTTTGCCGTCCTGCTTGTGGTCTTCACTCCTAGCTGGACAACGAGTTGGACAGGCAAGAAATAGCCAATCTCTCAGCTATCACAAGACGGTCACAATAAATAAAATTCGTTTTAAACATTTGAGAAATTATCATAAATTTCGCAATGATTGCCACAACCAAGCAGTCAAAAACGAGAGCTATGGCATTTACCAACTACTCTAGCATAGAGGATTTTTACTCTTAGTGGTGGCCTACACTCCTCACCAATAGTTAATCACAGAACAACATACCTTAATCCATCCGATTCGGAGTCTGCTAAAAAATTATTAAAATTATTCAAAACATTTCTGCTGGAATTGAATTTGATACGCCACAGATTCTTGCTGTTTTGCCCGATTTCTTAAAAATCGCTGATGGTCATAAGAATGGGCGGATGTCAAATAGGCAATTTTCTCAAAATTGTTTCTTACAGTGCAATGATGAACACTGGTTTTACTTTGGGAGTATTACTTCTGCTGGCAGTATAAGAGTAAAAGTAGAACCCTTACCCACCTCGCTTTCAACCAACGTATCTCCACCCATAATTCGAGACAAATTTCTAGTAATTGCTAACCCTAATCCAGTACCCCCATACTGTCGTGTAGTTGAAGCATCAGCCTGGGTGAATGGTTGAAACAGTTTTTCCATTCGTTCGGGATCTATGCCAACGCCAGTATCACTTACCTTAAATAAAATATAGGGAATAGCTGATTTCTGTTCTTCTCCATCGGCTATTCCAGATTTTCTATATCTTTTTTCTGCTTTAATAGTAATTATGCCTTTTTTGGTAAATTTGCTGGCGTTACTAAGCAGATTAAATAAGCTTTGACGTACCTTAGTTAAGTCGGTTTTCATATCTCCCAAATTCGGTTCACAGTTAACTACCAATATATTAGCATTCTTCTCCACCAGTGGCTTAATCATCGTGATGACTTCCCTAATTAAATCTGAGATATCAACGGTTTCTAAGTAAAGTTCAACCTTCCCCGATTCAATTTTCGACAAGTCAAGAATGTCGTTAATTAGTCCAAGTAAATGTGTGCCTGCACCGTTAATTTTTTTCAGATCAGGGATAAAAAATTTTTGATCTAAATCTTGGGCTTCTTCTTGCAACATTTCGCTATAGCCGATAATCGCATTGAGAGGGGTGCGGAGCTCATGGCTCATGTTAGCGAGAAACTGGCTTTTGGCAATGTTGGCTGCTTCGGCTGCTTCTTTAGCTGCTAATAATTCCACAGTCCGTAATTCAACTTTTTCTTCTAGGAGTTGCTTCTGTTGTTCTAGTTTTTTAGTTAAATTATATAATTTCAAATGAATTCTAATTCTAGCTAAAACTTCTTCACTTTGGAAAGGCTTAGAAATATAATCTACGGCTCCTACAGATAATCCATTGACTTTATTATTTGAATCAGATAAAGCACTTAAGAAAATTATGGGAATTTCGCAGGTTAAAGGATTCGCTTTCAATCGCCGACAAGTCTCAAAGCCATCAATCCCAGGCGGCATCATTATATCTAATAAAATTAGTTCGGGCGGATGATATTCTACTTGTTCAATCGCAGTTTCACCATCAATAGCAACGGAAACTTGATAACCCACGTCGGTCAATATGCGGGCTAGAACTTCTAGGTTATTGGGATTATCATCTACAATCAAAATAGATTGATTGTCGGAGTTTTCAGTCATACATAATTTACTGGGGATGGGATACATAAATTTACAACATTTTTGGGGCTAGGGAGTATTTAGGTATTGCTCTATGTAAGTTCGCACCTGTTTAAGCTTGAAAGCTTTAGCAAATTCGCGCAGATTTTCAATAAAAGGGATAAACTCCTTGTCTATCAGTTCAATCCTCGTCAACTCTTGTAGTAAATCGTTAATCAATCCCTTACGACTAAGATTATACAATATTAGCAAGTCATCATGCGAAGGTGGCACAATCTCAACCACTTCTTTTGTCAATTCTCTTGTGCTTTGCGGTTGTAATTTCTCTTCATATATCCATTCTAATTTCAGGAGAGATTTGATCGTATGTAACAGGCTATCAGCTTGGATAGGTTTGGGCAAAAATTCATTAGCTCCAATCTCTATACTTTTTTGCAGATCAGACTCGAATACACTGGCTGAAGACACGATAACCGATAAATTAGCAGATGATGCTAATTTTCGCAAACTTTTAACCATTTCATAGCCATCCATAATCGGCATAACAATATCCGTAATAACCAGATTGGGCTGAACCTCAGCAATTTTATCTAGTCCTTCTTGACCATTTTCAGCCTCATAAAGTATAAATCCAATAGGGCTGAGTAAATTGACAATAACAGAACGGTTTTCCCAATGGTCATCTACTACTAGAACTTTGGGCTTATCGCCCTTAAAACCAATAATAACACCCTGCTCAGAAGTTTTAGAATTTTTTGCCCATTCCTTAGCTTCGGGTAAATCTATCTCAAACCCGAAAACACTACCTTTTCCTAATTCACTTTCAACTTCCAAGGTACTGCCCATCATATCAACAATCTTTTTGCTGATAGCTAATCCTAGTCCAGTCCCTTCTGATTGCTTCTTTATAGTACCAGACTGCTCAAAGGGCAAAAAGATATTTTTAACATACTCGCTCGATATCCCAATTCCCGTATCTTCAACTTGGAATATAATTCGATACAAAGGTAGTTGCCTAACCTCATCTTCCAATAGTTTTGAAGTAATTATAAATTTCACGCTACCTTGTTCCGTAAACTTAATAGCATTGCCTAATAAGTTAATCAATACCTGTCGCAATCGTTTTTCATCCGCAAAAATTCCAACTGGGAGTTGACCTTCGATGTTATAGATAAAATCAAGTCCCTTTTGATCTGCCCTAATCCGACAAATTTCAACGACTGCTTGCAGAAAAGCGGGAAAATGAAAATCTGTAGCATATATTTCCATTTTCTGGGCCTCGATTTTAGAAAAATCAAGGATATCGTTAATCAGAGTCAGTAGGTGGGAGCCACATTGGTTAATAATATTAATTCCTTTTTGATCTGACTCAACTATGTGTTTCGAGCGCTGGAGAATTTGGGCATATCCTAAGATACCATTGAGAGGTGTCCGTAGTTCGTGGCTCATATTAGCTAGAAACTCGCTCTTAGCACGGTTAGCAGTATCGGCAACTTCTTTCGCGTGTTTAAGCTCTACAGTTCTGTCTTCAACTCGCAGTTCCAATTCCTCATTAGTTTTTGCCAGCGCGGCAAAAGACTCGCGGACTTGCTGAGCCATTTTGTTAAATAAATATCCCAAACGACCCAATTCATTTTGGCGGTTTACATTAACTTGAACATCAAGATTGCCAGCAGCAATACTCTCTGTTGCAGCCATTAATTTATTGAGGGGTGTAGAAATTTCTCGCCGTAAAATTAAGAACACAATAATAATTTCAATCAGTAATGCACTTAGCCCTAGCACTAGAATCATGCGAGCAGTAGCTAAGGCTTCTTGCGTCAGCAGAGATTTGGGGAAAACTGTGACCAAGTACCAATTTGGCTCATCAATTCTAGTAACACCCAAGTATTCATCATAGTCAGGATTGTCAATAATCATATTTTCCTGTTTATCAGTCCTGACTAATTCATAAATTCGCCGCAGATGAGCATCTCCTGATTGGGCGATGGAGAATTGTCCATTTCCCTTTTGAATACTTTGCATAAGTTCTGGGTGAGCTACTAGCCGCCCATCGGCTCGAAAAATCATGTTGTATGTGCCTTTCAGTCCTTCATTAATAGTGCGTTTTTGCAAATCATCTATTAAAATATCATGCCCGAGTGTAGCAATATGCTTACCATCCACATCTAATGGTGTCACACAGGATGCCATCCAAGCTACAGCTACTTGGTCGTAATAAATACCTGTCCAGACTGTTTTGCGTTCTGGATCGTAGATAGGGCGGGTAATTTGGAATGACTCATCATCTGTGACGCGGAACGATTCACTAGAAGGTGCTTTTAGCGACCAGGGATACTGGTGCATATACATGATCATACCATTCTCAGGAATTTGCGTATAGGTGTTAGCAAAGCGATTGCGCCATGCTGGGCCATAAGCATTTATTGTTTTATAGAAAGCAACTATTCGTCGCTGCATTTCAGTATTAACATCGACATTTTTTCCTAGGAACAAGCCCCCAGTCTTGTCGATTTTAAACAGTTCAGGGCGATTGCGAATTGAGCCATCTGGATATTTGACAAAGTTGTGATCGAACTCAGCTTTTGGGTCGCGATCTGCTTCTGCTTTTAGTTGCTCTAATAAAGCTTGTTTGAGCAACTTATGGTTATCTTCAGCTAAGGTAAATATTGCTCTTTCGCGTTTGGAGCGTAATTTTATGTATTGCTCTAACTGCGTGAGTGAATTAGCAGTAATCCGTGAGATTATTTGGAAATAGCTAATAGCGGTGGATGCGACAACAACCATCCCCATGCCAAAAGCTATCTTCAAGAGTGTTTGTTTGGTCAGGGATTCTTGGGAGCGGTCTTTTTTGTTACGAGTTTGGGAGATGATAGAGCCAGATGGTTTTAATGTGTGGAACAAATTTATTTTCATTTTTTATGTGCAGCCAATTATAATCAAACTCTGTCAACCTCTTCTTCTCTAAAATATCTCAATTAAAAGTGAGACATTTGTAGTAATTACCCTATTTCCCCCCATAAATGGGTACGTAGGACTTACGACTCTACAATATTTATACCAATCATTATCTAGTTTTACTATATCACAGAAAACCTTGACGATGGAAATAGGATAAATAAGCATTTAATACGGCTTCATTAATGGGAGGACAGAGAATATCAGTACCGACCAGTCCATCCTGAGTGTTGCGGTCGTCAAACTTTTGATAGACAAAAGATGTTGTCTCGATAAAAGTTTTTTGGCTATGAGATATTTTTTTGACAAATAGAGAAGCCATCGGAGTTAAAGCATTGTCTGGAGACATATTGAGTAGTTTTGCCTGCCACTGCGGGTAAGGAATAGAAGGGAGGGCATAACCAAGGGTGTTAAGATTCAAGATAAGTTCGTTCATGGGTAATACATGGGGGCTTAATACATGAAATGTCTTGTTAAGAGACTCTGGTTGATGCGATAAATACCGAATCGCCTGAACTATATAATCCACAGGAGCGAGACTCATCTTGATATCTAATTCAGGGCCATACCCTAATTGAATCAAGCCCTTGATTATCAAACAAATCGTATTACTGAGTTGAAAAGCACCTGTTTTGCTATGACCTGTCACCATTCCCAAGCGATAGATGGAAACTGGTAAACCGCGATCGCGGGCAGCCATCACTAATTTTTCAGCCACCCATTTACTTTGAGCATAACCATCGGAATATCCTTCAGCACTAAGTAAATCGTCTGTTTCGGCAATTACTTTCATACCATCATAGTTCGACGCTTGAAAGACATCCAGAGTAGAAATATAGTGGACAGGTGTAATTTTAGTCATGGTGGCTAGACGCAATATCTCCTTTGTCCCGCCCACATTGGCATCCCGTAACGCAGTGTAGGGGTAAACCAAATTGACATAAGCACCACAGTGATAAATCACTTCAACGACATCTGCTAATTCACTAAAATTTGGTGTCGATAGTCCCAAGAATGGCTTTGATAAATCTCCAATTAGGGGGATAATTCTCCTACTAAATTCTTCTTCCCAAATTTCGTAATTTTGTAGAGTGCTACGCAGTCGAGAGGTCGCGGATTCCAAATTATCAGCACGAACTAAACAATAAATAGTCGCTTGGGGATTATGCAGCAACAATTCATGCAATAGAAAAGCACCAACAAAACCCGTTGCCCCTGTCAATAAAATGTGCTTCGGTCTAAATCTGGTAATTGTCAATGGGTGAATAGTTTCATCTAAGAGTGCATCAGCCGATAAGTCAGCAATATTTGTTTCAAAAATTGCCGTCGATCCAGAAGACTGCACAGCCTCAATTACTTCAGCTAATCCAGCAATTGTCGGAGATTTGAACAGGCAATCTAAAGACAATTCCACGGGGAAAGCTTGCGATACTCGATTTAGTAATAAGGCGGCGCGTAATGAATTTCCGCCTGACTCAAAAAAGTTTTGATGGATGCCAATTTGCACTCCTAAAACATAAGTCCAAATTTCCACCAATTGTTTCTCTATTTCCGTGCGTGGAGCAACAAAATTTTCAACATTATCCAGAGTTGGTGCCGGTAGTGCTTGTCGATCTACTTTACAATTAGGTGTTAATGGCAAAGCATCCATAAAGACCACAAGCGCAGGAATCATGTACTCCGGCAATTTTTCTTTTAGCATTGCTCGGAAGCCTGCTGAACTCTGCTTTAATGCTTGTGAATTCAGCACAACATAAGCAACTAAGTAATCGTGTCTCTGAGCATCATTACTAACAACGACTACCACATCCTTAACCGCAGGAATATCGAAGCAGGCTGCTTCAATATCTTTTAATTCAATTCGGTGTCCCTGAATTTTTACTTGGTAGTCACTGCGCCCAATAATGGCAATATTACCGTCGGGAAGATAACGAGCTAAGTCACCTGTTTTATAAAGACGAGCGCCCGGTTCATTGTTAAAAGTATCATCAATAAACCTTTCCTGATTTATCTCTGGACGGTTAAGATAACCTCTCGCTATTCCCATACCACCAATGTAAATCTCTCCATCAGATCCATCAGTAACCAGCTCAAGATTCTCGTTGTGAGAAGGGCGTGGATACTTGAACAGATAAATTTGAGTATTTAAAATGGGGCGACCAATTGGTATGGTTTCCTCACCAGCTTCTACCTGATGAATGGTTGACCAAATAGTTGTCTCAGTCGGCCCATACATATTCCAAAGGGAGGAACTTCGCTCTAGCAATTGATTAGCTAAGTGTCGATTGAGAGGTTCTCCTCCACAAAGAATTTTTAAATTGCGATTACCTTGCCAATTAACGGCTAATAGCATTTTCCAGGTTGCAGGAGTTGCCTGCATGACTGTAGCGCCAGATTCAGTGATTGTTTTAGATAACTTAATTGGATCTATGGCGACTGCGCGACTAACAATCACAACGCGAGCACCAACTATTAATGGTAAGAAAAGTTCTAAAACAGCAATATCAAAGGATATCGTAGTGACTGCTAGTAGTACATCTCGCTCTGTCAATCCTGGTTCTTGTTTCATCGATAGCAGAAGATTGACTACAGCACGGTGAATAATTTGCACGCCTTTTGGTTTACCCGTTGAACCCGAGGTGTATATTGTATAGGCTAAATCATCAGGTGTGACTTCACTATCTAAATTGTCTGGGCTGAATTGCTCAATTTCTTGCCAATCTGAGTCTAAACATACCACTCGAATACCATTTCTTTTAGGTAGGGAGCTGAGAAGATGGGTTTGGGTAAGTAGTAGCGGAAGCTGGGAGTCTTCCAACATAAAAGCTAACCGGTCTTCGGGATAAGTTGGGTCAAGAGGGACGTAAGCACTACCGGCTTTTAAGACTGCCAGAAGTCCGATTAACATATTCAGCGATCGATCAACGCTCACTCCAATCAGCGTCTCTGAATTAACCCCTAAGCTTTTCAGATAATGTGCTAATTGATTGGCTTTAGTATTTAATTCTTGATAACTTATTTGCTCGGTTTTAAAAATAGCAGCAATAGCATTTGGTGTTTGCCTTACTTGAGATTCTACTAAATTATGAATGCAGAATTTGTCTAGGGTTCTCATTACAAACCTTGATAAATAAGTTATTACCAACCTAGCTCACGACGCTCTGTAGGCTTTTAAGCATTGATTAGGTAGCCATTGCTGGTGCTTTACGGTCTTTATTTTGCTTGCAAAGCTAGTAATCAATGACACCAAACTTTTGGTCGTAGTATAGGCTTACATAATTTACTAGACCTAACTATGTTCATCCGGAATAAAAGGAAAATTTAGGTAAATTTATAATTCCCTTCCGCACCCTCAACTGTCACATCGGTTATTTCGAGTTGAGGGCGGTGGCTCAATCTCTGATTATTAAGTAAAAATACTGAGAGAATCAGTTATTAAGGAAGTCTTCGGTACGATCATCGGCTGTTGCGGTTGAAATTGGAAGCTTACACCAGAGGGAGTAGTGCACAGAACTCTGGATCTGCATACCAGGCTACACCCCCTACCCCCGCCTAGCTCTACCGTGTACAGACAAGTTGAGCGCTGACCCATATCGTAGAAACCCTGTTTCCTAGAATCTTGATTTCTCGTTTTGCCGAATCAATAACTTAAAATTCATGAAAATAAGCTTCCTTTCTGAGATTCATGCGAAACTTGGGTTTCAGGAATTGTGTAGCAAGATTTCGGACTTGTGTGTACACGCTAGCCGCCTAGCCAGAGAGCCATTTTCCCACTTTTTTATTGCCCATCAAAATAAATAAAAGTTGTCTCCGCTCCGGGGCAGGCAGTATTATCAGGTACAATCTTGGTAGACAGTATGTTTTTACTGGCTGCTTTGGTAGATCGAATCATAAATACCTTCGCTCGCTCGATCGAATTTATGGTTCTGAAATCCTGCAGGAGGGGCTAGGTGCATCGACGATGGACTAAAAAATCTCAAATCTGAAGTCTCAAATCTCAAATCGGTTAATTTTGTGTCGTTTCTAGGACTGTTGTGACGAGTGCAACCCAATCCACATATGGTACTTCGCACAGAAGGCGGCAATCGCTACTTGCCGCTCTCCGGCAGCAATTGCTGGACAGTAGGGCGGAGCGATGACAATAATTTTGTACTGACAGATCGCTGGATTTCCCGTAATCACGCGATGTTACAGCAAATGGAGACAGGAGAGTTCTACCTGATCGACTTGGGCAGCCGCAATGGTTCCTTTGTCAACGGGCGGCGGGTCAGTATTCCTGTAACTCTCAGAAATGGCGATCGGATTATTTTCGGTCAAACCGAATTGGACTTCTACAACCCAACCGCCGGCCACCGGCACGATCCCATACACGAGACAGACTCTGAAGATTTTACGGCGACTTTGACTGTGCGTAGCCTGATTAGCGTCATGGTAATGGACATCCGAGACTTTACAGTTTTGACTAGGCAGCTAGACGAAACCCTGCTCTCCGAAGTTATCGGCAATTGGTTCCGTAAAGCAGGACAGATCATTCGCGAACACGGCAGTTGGGTGGACAAATACATCGGTGATGCCATCATGGCCGTCTGGTTCCACAAAACCAGCGATGTCAGCAGCGAGGAAATGATGCGGATTTGCCAAGCTTTGAGCGAACTGCACAAGGCAACAGACGAACTCAGCAGCCGTTACCCTCTGCCTTTTCCTTTGCGAGTCGGCGCCGGCATCAATACCGGTTATGCAATGGTGGGAAATTCTGGCAGCAGCGACCGATCGGACTATACCGCCTTGGGAGATACTGTAAACGCAGCATTTCGCCTGGAATCTTGCACCAAGCAACTCGGCAAGGATATCGCTGTGGGACAAACTACCTACAAATACCTGACGCAATTGGGGGCCCAGGGCGCTTTCGAGGAGCACACCGTTTCTTTGAAGGGTTACGAGAATCCCAGCGTGGCTTACGGCGGTACTTATGCTGACTTGAACGCTTTTCTCAAAAGCAAAGGAAAGACTTCTCGATAGCTAGAAAATTGGGTGCAGGGCAAAAATTAACCCTTGAAAATGGCAGTCCGAGTTTTTAATTTGGAGTGCCTTTGATAAATTTGCCTGCGATGCTTAAAAGTCTGTCATTATGTATCATATATCGTCCGCGTTGTCAATACCGAAATGTAAAGTTTATAACACCCCTCTACCTATTGCGGATTTATCTGAAAAACTGCATAAGCAAAATGGTAGTCTCTACATAAATGCTGTGTATGAAATTGGGAGACAAAACTTCATGAAACGATTGGGTCGTCTATTGGCAGTATTGGGCTTAGTGCTGGGCTGCTTTGCATGGGCTGGAGACCAAAGCGCGATCGCGGCGTCATTAAGCCGTATCGTCTTGCCATCATCCTCGCTCCTAGCTGTTGAAGCTCCGGCTAGAACCAATCGCGCCGATGAGAAGCTTGCCACAGAATACGGCAAAAAACTTGATTTGAACAACAGCGCCGTCCGGGACTTTCGGGAATTTCGAGGGTTGTATCCCACTCTAGCTCGACTAATTATTAAGAATGCTCCTTACGAAAATGTTGAGGACGTACTCAATATTTCAGACTTGACGGAAGCTCAGAAAAAAGTGCTGCAAGCTAACATGGACAAATTCACCGTAACTGATGTTGAATCAGTCTTTATTGAAGGAGACAACCGGTTGAATAATGGTCTCTACGACTAGGTAGCAGCAGGTCTCATTTGAAGGCAGAAGTCATTGGGCAGAAGGCATTCGGCAGAAAGAAAAGATTTTTTTCTACAGGCTGATGACTTCTGCCTTTAATTTCTGAACGCTTACTTTCAACCATCATTCAGCAAAAGCCTGCAAAAATTCGCTAGATTGAAATAAGCGGGTTCCCCTGATTCATGTAAAATCTAAAATCTAAAATCTAAAATCCCTTGACTGACATTAGTTCAAGTCCCCCGATTCATCTGTAGACTCAATTCTAAAATCTAAAATCTAAAATCTAAAATCTAAAATCGACTGGCGGCAGACTTATGACTGACAAATTTGACGTATTGGTAATAGGTGCTGGCGCGGCGGGTTTGTACACAGCACTTTGCCTGCCAGAGCATTTGCACGTGGGCTTGATCAATAAAAATACCCTGCCTGTTTCTGCCAGCGATTGGGCTCAAGGAGGGATTGCCGCGGCGATCGCCCCTGAAGATTCCGCAGCGCTGCACGTTCAGGATACACTGGCTGCAGGAGCCGGTCTTTGCGATTTGGAGGCGGTGAAATTTTTAGTCGAGGAAGCTGGTGCTTGCATTGACTCCCTGGTGAAAATGGGCGTTGCATTCGATCGCACGGGCCCAGATTTAGCCCTCACCCTAGAAGCCGCCCACTCCCGCCGCCGAGTCCTCCACGCCGCCGACACTACGGGCAAAGCCGTTATCAGTACGCTGACAGCCAAAGTATTGAGCCGCAAAAACATTCAACTCGTATCTCCTGCCTTTGCTTTGAGTCTGTGGCTAGACGAAACTGGGCGCTGTCAGGGGATTAGCTCGATTTGCGGGTCACAAGTCAAGTGGCTGCGGGCCCAAGCCGTGGTGCTGGCGACAGGCGGCGGGGGACAGGTTTTTGCTCAAACGACCAATCCGTCGGTAAGTACCGGGGACGGGGTGGCAATTGCGTGGCGCGCCGGGGCGCTGCTGCGAGATTTAGAATTTGTGCAGTTTCACCCGACGGCGCTAAGTACAGCGGGCGCGCCTCGGTTTCTCATTAGCGAAGCGGTGCGGGGAGAAGGAGCTCATTTGGTTGACAGTAAGGGATATCGCTTTGCTTTTGACTCTCACCCCAGCGGGGAACTCGCCCCTAGGGATGTTGTCAGTCGCGCTATTTTCCGCCACTTGCAGAAGACGGGGGAACCTCATGTTTGGCTGGATTTGCGCCCGATTGCGGTCGATCGACTGCGCTACAGGTTTCCAAATATTATTCAAGTGTGCGCTGATTGGGGAATTGATATTTTTTCCGAACCAGTGCCGGTGACGCCTGCGGCGCATTACTGGATGGGAGGAATTGTCGCTGACAAGTTTAACCAAACTTCGATTCCGGGTTTATACGCAGTGGGAGAAACTGCGAGCACGGGGGTACACGGCGCTAATCGGTTGGCAAGCAATTCGCTGCTGGAATGTCTGGTTTTTGGGGCGCAGATGGGACTTTTGCAGCTAGAAGGTGGAAGGCCCGAGGCACTCACAGATGAGTTAGATGCAGGGGAAATCTTGGAAAAATCGATTTCTGAAAAGGACATTGAGGCGATCGAAAAGTTGCGGGTCGAATTGCCGAATTTGGTGTGGCAGAGTGCGGGAATTTGCCGGGGACAGCGGGATTTGGAAAGTGCGATCGTCCAACTTGAGATTTGGCGGCAAGAATTTGCTTCGTTGCCTTTGAGTCAAACGCTTAATAATTTACGGCCCGGACAAATTATTGATTTTTCGCCTGCTGATGCGGAGATTAGCTCGATTTTGCGAAATTGGGGAGAAGTTGGCAATTTATTGGATATAGGCTATTTAATTGTCAAAAGTGCTGCGTTTCGCACCGAAAGCCGCGGCGGTCATTACCGAGTGGACTATCCCCTCACCGATCCGGATTGGTGCAGCCATACTTTAATCCAGAACACCAATTGGTACAAAGAAAGCGTTAGAAGCACACAAGCCCTATAAGTGTTCGGAGTTAGTGATTAAACTATGGCGCTAGTAACGCATCGATTCATCAATACAAATGGTATCAAGATGCACATTGCCCAACAGGGTTCCGGCCCGTTAGTCGTCTTGTGCCACGGCTTCCCAGAATCCTGGTATTCCTGGCGGCACCAGCTAGCAGCACTGTCCGAGGCAGGTTACCACGTCGTAGCGCCAGATCAACGCGGCTATGGTCAAACCGATCGACCCGAACCTATCGAAGCTTACAACATTCTCGAATTAACCGCAGATATTGTTGGTCTTGTTGATGCCCTCAATCAAGAACGGGCCGTCATCGTGGGTCATGACTGGGGGGCTGTTGTTGCCCGGTATTGCGCCCTGTTAAGACCCGACATTTTTAGGGCGATCGTTCTGCTGAGTGTCCCTTACAAGCCAAGAGTTTGGACTTCCATCCGTCCTACCGAAGCGCTGAAACGCATGGTAGGCGAAAACCAGCAGTTTTACCAGTTGTATTTCCAGGAACCAGGATTAGCCGAGGCCCAACTCGAAGCGGATGTCCGCAAGACGATAAGCATCTTACTCTACTCGGGTTCGGGAGACGCACCGCCCCAGCATCGATGGCGCCCTCTCTTCAGTAAGTCTGAGCAGTTTCTTGACACTGGCACCCTGCCAGAGAGGCTTCCTGCTTGGTTAACCAAACAAGATATCGACTTTTTTACCGGCGAGTTTGAACGAACAGGTTTTCGAGGCGGGCTGAACTGGTACCGGAACTTGGACAGATCCTGGGCACTAACAGCTTTTCTGAGTGGGGCGAAGCTGCGCCAGCCTGCACTGTTTGTAGCAGGGGAGGAAGACGGGGTAATTGCGATGAACCGAGACGCTGTTGATGGAATGGGGGAAACAGTGCCGAACTTGAAGAAGAAGGTTTTGTTGCCGGGTGCCGGACACTGGATTCAACAAGAGCGTCCAACTGAGGTTAATCAATTGCTGATTGAGTTTTTGGCTAGTACACCTCGGCGTAAATACACAGACTATTAGACAGCCAAGACTTTACCCTTATATGTCCACTTAAAAGGTTTG
>NZ_JAUBPR010000239.1:0-3252 GCF_036700845.1 Microcoleus sp. S13_C5 | reverse complement strand
GCAATCGTTTGGGAGTTTTGTGTTTCCGAATCTATCTTCCTTTCCTTCTGCTTGAATATCTGCGGAATGTGGGTTGTATATCAACGAGAAGAGTTTTTGAGGGAGCATCTCAGTTTTGTTTTTGTAGCGATCTTCAAGAACTCGCTTGGACAAAACTCGCGATCGCTTGCGAGATCGCAATCAAATAAAAAAAATATTTTTACCAAGGCGAAAATGCACCCCTGTTAATCTCTAATGTCGGGGAGAGTTTCGACTACATACTCCGGTACATATTCTGGTCGATTTTCGGATCTATTTGGGGGCAAATTCTGGGGCAAATTCTCCGGTGGATGTTCCAGCCTGACGCGCCGGATCGGGAGATTTGCAATTAGTGCTGTGGCTCGCTGGTCGCTCTCCAGCGAGAACTCAGACCCGGTGGTATCGATTTCCACGTAGCGAGACACCACCTCTAGAATTTCTCGGCGCATCGACTCAACCATTTCTGGGCTGAGTTCAGAGCGATCGTGGGCTAGAACCAGTTTGAGGCGCCGTTTTACCTCGTCGCGGCTGTTGTCAGGGGTGCGCGGGAAAAGTCGTTCGAGAAGTGTGTGTATCATGGGTCAGGCTGGTTTGTCAAGGGTTAGGCATAGAAAAGGTCATACCATTTTCGATTTTCGATTTTCGATTTTCGATTGGGGAATCAGTGATTCCCGTCAGGTTGGGAGCTGCTCTACAGTTGCATTATTTTTGGGAACTGGTGTCACTGGGGGAAAATTTGGGCTAGTTTTTGTGATGCGGTCGCTGCTGTTAAAGATAGATCGCCAATGAGCACATCACATAATTTTAGTATTTAAGAACTTGCGGAGGCGAGTAAAGAAGTTTTCGGGACGGGGATTGAGATCTAGAAAATCAACTTTTTCGCCTTCTAAGCGGCGGGCAATATTGTCGAAGGCAGTTCCAGCTAAAGAGGCCGTTTCCGACAATACTAATGGTTCTCCTCGGTTGGTGGAAACGATGACGCGCTCGTCGTCGGGAACGACGCCTAACAGCGAAATGGCGAGGATTTCCCGCACGTCTTGCACCGACATCATATCATTTGCCAGCACCATTGCGGGTCTGATCCGGTTGACGATCAGGTTGATTTTCTTGACGTTGTTGGCTTCCAGCAGCCCGATGACTCGATCGGCATCGCGGACAGCAGCGATTTCGGGAGTGGTGACAATTATCCCTTCTTGAGCCGGCGCGATCGCATTTTGAAAACCTTGTTCAATTCCAGCAGGAGAGTCGATCAAAATATAGTCGTATTTTGCTCCCAACATCCCCACAAGCTGCTTCATTTGCTCGGCGCTGATGGCATCTTTCATCCGAGTTTGGGCAGCCGGCAACAGCACCAAGCGCGGCTGCCGCTTATCTTTCACCAAAGCTTGCTCTAATCGGCACTCTCCAGCGAGAACTTCTAATGCCGTGTAAACAATCCGATTTTCTAAGCCCAGCAGCAAGTCTAAATTTCTGAGGCCGAAATCGGCATCTATTACGGCAACGTTGCGCCCCCGCTTAGCTAAAGCCATGCCAAGATTGGCTGTGGAGGTGGTTTTTCCTACCCCGCCTTTCCCTGATGTAACAACAATAATGCGAGCCATAAGCGATTTTAGATTTATTGGGAATTGGTGATTGGGAATTAGTAATGGGTAATGGGTAATTGGTAATTGGTAATGGGTAATTGATCTTATTCTTGGTTGATCATGAGCAATTATTCTTTGGTAATTTGGTCGCAATCTGTTATTCAGTGAATTACAGCATATTCCACGTTTATCAAGGACACCCGCTGATCGATCTATCCCCGCCGTAAGGACAGGGCGAAAGCCTTTGTCCCTACTTCATAAACTCACAAATCTCATTGTTTTACTAATTCTCTATGAATTTGCACTTAAATTTTAAATTGTCTTTTAGTGACTGATTTAGCCTAGGCAAAAATTATCAAGTGCAGGCTTCAAGATAAATAGTATTACCAATTACTCATTACTAATTCCTAATTACCCATTACCAATTACCAATTATCGATTACTCATTACCCCCGACTAACTGCGATTTGTCAAAATCAGAGGCTCTACCGATCCGAATCCCTTGAGGCGTCACATAGGCGACTTCCGGGAAAAACTGAGCGGGTGAGGTTTCTGGGCCTCTGGCAACATACTTAGCAATCCTAATCACCATCGGTTCCATCTGCAAGGTCATAATCACACTTTTGGTGTTGCCACCGGCACCGGCGTGCACGACTCCCCGCAAACGGCCCCAAACTAGGATATCGCCTCCGGCGATGACTGAGCCGCCGGGATTTACGTCTCCCAAAAGTACGACGGTGCCCGGATGGCGAATTTCTACGCCCGATCGCACTGTCATCTGCAAATATAAAGGTTCCGCCAGCGATTGAGGTTTTTGGGCGGTGGCTTTATTCAGGGAAGAAACCGGAGGCTGCTGTTCTACACAATAGCCTGCTGTAGCTGCGGCAACGGCGGTTTGGCGGCGGTTGGTGTGGACTCGTTTGAGTTGCAGTTCCACTTCGGAGAGGGCATCAGCGATTTCTTGCAGTTGGCGGATATCTAAAAGTCGATCGTTCCCCATCAATTGTACTTCTGCGTTTGGCTGCCAAAAGCGTTCTCCTGCGTTCAGCCTGACTTTTAGCTGCTGCCAAAGTTCAGTCCAAGTCGAGGCGGAGGCTGTTGCGGGTTCGCTATTGGTTTCTGGGGGGAGTAGCAACAGTAGCTGTCCATCTTCTGTCTTGAGTCGGACTTGCAACTCTAAGCTGACTTCGGGTGTTGATTGAGGGGCGGCAGCAGCGGCTCCGGGAGAGGCATCGGGTGTCATGGGACAGTTTGATCTCGGGTAGGGACAGGTTAACATCAATATTAGCCTGAGTCGTCTTTTGCCTCAGCATTTGGCGGGAAAAGTCTTGTTTTTTTATTTTTAACGGCAGCCAGGGCAATTCTATTTCGTTTGTGAACAAGATTTTGTTTTAATGAACCGCATAGGGCGCAGAGGGGACAGAGAAAGAGAATTGAGAGCTCAGAAGAGAGAATCAGAGAAGTTCACAAATTTGGTATCGATTATTATGGACGAGATTTTGTTTTAATGAACCGCAGAGGGCGCAGAGAACACAGAGAAAGAGATTTAACAGAGGAGAGAATGAGAGAATTTGAGGTTCTCCAGAACTTACGGTGATATTTTTATCTAATTAGAGAAGCAAGCTAATACCCGTTCTCGAAAATTATCAAA
>NZ_JAUBPR010000238.1:0-3269 GCF_036700845.1 Microcoleus sp. S13_C5 | reverse complement strand
TTAGAGCTGTATAACATTTTGAACTTCTATATTTTTCACTACGTTTAAGTTAGTTATATTATACCTCATCTTTCTAAGAAATGCTATAGCTTGAGCACTCGATGAACTCTGCATAGTGATTTCTCCTGACTTCACAAATCCGTAGTAGAAAGCGATACCAGCATTAAGGGCATTGAGCCAGATATTATTTCCAAAAAGTGGTGTAAGCCCGAACAAGGTATTTGAAAATGGCAGCAATCCTAAAATTGCACCTGCTGCATAGCTGCATAAAGGATGGCGAAGATGCTATTGAACACAATTGCTCCGGTTAAGCTAGGCTGTGTCATCAATTAAAAGAGTTGACAAAAGCTGGGGAATGTGGGTAGGGTTCGGATCGCTTACTCAAGAGGAAAACCCGATGACACGGCGCTACGCTCCTTGTGATGAGCAATGGGAACCTATCGAACACCTGCTCCCGGCTCGCCCCGACACAGTTGGGCTCACCGAAGACAGATCACCGTTTCTTCCTGGAAACGCTACTGTATCGCTTTCGAGCTGGAATTCCCTCCAGAGACCTCCCCGAACGCTTTGGAGATTTTCGGGTCATTCACACTCGTTTTAGCCGCTGGTCGAAGACTTGGGTGTGGGAGCGGCTGTTCCCAGGGCTCTGCTGTTAGGCAGACACCGAGTATGCAGCTATCGATGCCACGATGGTGCGCGCTCACCAACATAGTGCCGGAGCCAAAGCTAGCTGTGCCGCAGACGAAGATATCGGTCGTAGCCGACGAGGACTCAGTAGGAAAATCCCTGCCGTGGTAGATGCGCCGGGTAATCCCATCTCTTTTTTTGACGGAGGGTCAGACCACGGCACTTGTGGGAGCCTCGGAGTTACTGCGGCTGCTGTCGAAGCTGAGGCGATTCTGGCGCGAGCGAAGCTGACGATGCTGACTTTGAGAGTAAGAATTCCCTTGACCGAGCCGGGCATTTTCAGTGGTGATTCCCTCGAAAAACATCACGCGAAGATTATTTGTATCCAGTTGCATATTTTATGCCATCGCATTGCCGAAAGCCGTAGAAGCCGTATTTGCATAGGATAAATTAACAATGATATGTGTAGAAATATTCCCAATTTGCGGCGGTGAAATAGTGAGAAAAGAAGTGGATAAACTTTGACGAGGCGGCAAGCATACGGCTATATTAAAAGTATCCGTTGAAGTTTGCCTAAGCTGTGGAGAACGGTTGTATTCTGTGGAAACAGTTAGGAAATTTGCCCAAATTAGACAGCAGTTACAGCGATAATAGACTCAAGATTTCCAACCGATGGGGCAAGCTTTTCGAGTTGGATAAGTTAGAGGCGGATAATGTGTTTAAAAAGCTCGATCGCACTTTCCCATTATCCATTAAAAATCAAGGCGCGATCGCACTTCACTCAATAAATCTCTCTCGCGGATGATGCGATGCCCCTCCTCCCCAGCAAAACTACAAAATGTACTGGCAAATCCCTTCACAGACCCAGGCTCAGCATTTAAAGCATCGGAGGTTTTCCATTGGACGATCGCACAAACTCACCAGCCACCGCTGTTAACAACCGCCGACCTCTAATTATCGCAGGAATTCTCCTCGGTATCGGTCAATCCGGCTTTTTTGACGGCATTGTGCTGCACCAACTCCTCCAGTGGCACCATATGTTTAGCAGCGTTAAAACCGATGCTACTGTTGCCGGTTTAGAATTAAACACCCTCGGAGATGGATTGTTTCACGCTGCGGATTGGTTGGTAACAGTGGCGGGAATCTTCTGTTTGTGGAGTGCTGTGAAGCGCAATGATGTTCCTTTGTCAACTCAAACTTTTTTTGGTTCCATATTAATTGGTGCTGGATTGTTTGACTTTGTTGAAGGCATTGTTGACCATCAAATTTTGGGAATCCACCACGTCAAACCCGGTATCAACGAGTTAGCTTGGGATTTAGGATTTCTCGCTCTTGGAATTAGTTTAGCGGTGTTAGGTTGGATGCTGGTACAGAGGGAAGTTCCCGGAGATACTAAAGTTTAAATGAATGCAGAGATTGATAATTATACCAAATCCACGTTAAAAATCCCTGACGTGTATCCGATAAACAAGCCCCCGAATTTATCCGTGGGCTCAATGCTTCAATCTAAAATCTAAAATCTAAAATCTAAAATCTAAAATCGATTGACTCTCTGTTTAACTCCTCAGTTCATCCCGCCGCCGACTCCAACCACCCAATCAAATCCTCTTTACTCCTAAAATCCAACAAAGCCTCTCCTAAATCATCTAACTGTTCGGCAGATAATCCCTGGATGCGAGTTTGAACTTCCGGTGTAACCTCACCCACCCGCCGCACGAGGAGACGCATAATTAATCCTATTTCCCCTTCAATTTTACCCCTTTCGATTCCTTGTTCGATTCCTTGTTCGATTCCTTGTTGTATTCCCTGTTCAATCCCCTGTTGTATACCAATTTCTATCCCTTTCATCACAGACCCGATTTGGTCTTGGATAAACATTTCTCGCTTGTCTACATCATTCAATTCGTCTAGTGTCAAATTTGCTCGGTTGGCAATTCCCAGCGCGGTATTAATCTCTTCAATAGACCCCAATGTATCTGGTACTGCTTCCAAAGAGGGCGCGTTTTTCATAAAGTAAATCCATTTTTCCGGCAGAGTTTCAAGTTCGTTCAATTCTTTTTTGAATTTAGGTAACTCGACAAACACTAACTTTAACTAGCAGTTGGGATAGACGAATTTCTCTTCAGTTTCTGTGAATTCAAACTTAGAAATTAGTTTTTCGGTGTTGTCAAATAAGATAAAATCGGTGATGGTTAAAGCAATCACTGGATTTAACTTTAAATAACCTTCTCCAGCTTTGAGTTGAGTAGAATAGGTTTTGGCTGCATTGTATACTACCCGTTTTTCAAAGGCGGCAACGTTGAGTACCTGCATTTCCACAATCACGGTTTTGTTGCCGGTAATCTTGGCTTTGACATCCAGGTAAGTGTCTTTCAATCCTGTAACGCTTCCTGCTGAATAAAGGTCAATTATTTCTAATTCTTGGATGGTTGGTTCTCCGTTATACAGCATTGCATTTAGGAAACTGATGAGAATTTCTGGATGTTCGGAAGAAGCGAATATTTTTTTGAATGCAAAATCTGTTTTGGGGCTAATGAAACGCATATTATAGAAGGAAGAGGGAAGAGCAGGGTAAGAGCATCTCAATCAGTCTTGACAAAAGGATTTGAGAAGAAGCATCATGTATTCATCATTCATTGCAG
>NZ_JAUBPR010000066.1:0-36162 GCF_036700845.1 Microcoleus sp. S13_C5 | reverse complement strand
GACTGTTGACTGTTGACTGTTGACTGTTGACTGTTGACTGTTGACTGTTGACTGTTGACTGTTGACTGTTGACTGTGTTGTTTGACTCGTTCCCAGGCACAGCCTAGGAACCAGTTCAATCTAAAATCTAAAATCTAAAATCTAAAATCTAAAATAGATTTATCCTTTTACCGCCCCGGCTGTTAAACCCTGAACAATCCGCCGCTGGAACACCAAAACCAGCAAAACCAAGGGTAAAGTTCCCAAAACGGTAGCTGCGGCGATCGGCCCGTAAGGAATCTCAAATACTGACACCCCGCTGAGTTGAGCCGTGGCGACGGGAATTGTTTTTAGAGATTCGCGAGTCATAAATGTTAGTGCAAATATAAACTCGTTCCAAGCTGAAATAAACGTCAGAATTCCGGTTGTAACTAACGCCGGGAATGTCATCGGTAGCACGATTTGCCACAGCATTTGAAAAGTGTTGTATCCGTCCACTTTAGCTGCATCTTCCAAATCTTTTGGCAACTGTTGAAAGAAACTCCGCATCACCAAAATTGTCAGCGGCAGATTGATGGCAGTGTAAGGAATAATTAATGCTAAATAATTATTCCCTAAATCCAAAGCTTTGACAATTTCCAGCAGTCCCAAAAATAGCAGCACCGCCGGAAATAGCGTCACAATCGTCACAGTTGCCAGGATAATTCTCTCGCCCCACAGCCGCAACCGAGCTAAAGCGTATGCTGCGGGAGCGCCTACTGCTAAACACAGTAATGTTGAAGTAATGGAAACAAAAGCGCTATTTAAAATGTAAAGTGCAAAAGGGCGGCGCTGGAACAGCGACAGGTAATGCTCGAAAGTAATTCGTTTGGGAATGTAGACGTTCGGAATCGCTGAAATATCCGCATTTACTTTGAAAGAAGTTAGCACCTGCCAGATAATAGGTGCGAGAAAATATGCGACGATTAAGATCGCTGAGATTGGCAAGATTAATTGCCGGATGTTAAAGGTTTTTTTGGTAGGTTGTTCGCGGGCGATCGACATAATTTATACCAATGAAATAAAAGTGCAACTGTTGGTTATCTAACATCTAAAATCCCCAATCTAAAATCGTCTTAGTTTCCTCCGGCTGCATTGGTGCGGGCTCTCGATAACAGGTAAGCGGCGATCGCAACTGCTGCCACTAACAGCAAAAAAGTACACACCACCAAAGCCGCCCCGTACCCAAAGTCTAAATACCTCATTACCGTGCTGTAAATGTAGATAGAAACCGTCTCCGTTGCCCCCGCCGGTCCCCCTCCCGTCATCACCTGAATCAGGTCGAAAATGCCGAAAGATTGGGCAAATCGAAACAGCAAAGCAATCACAATTTGCGGCATCAGCAGGGGCACGGTAACTTGGCGGAAACTCTGCCAGCTACTCGCGCCGTCAATCGCGTGTGCTTCGTATAAATCACCGGGAATTGATTGCAATCCCGCTAGCAAAAGCAAGCTGACAAAGGGCGTCGTTTTCCACACATCCGCTGTAATTACAGCCATCATTGCCAAAGTCGGATCTCCCAGCCAGCTAATGCTATTTTGAATCAATCCCAAACGCCTCAAAATGTCGTTAATTACGCCGTATTGGTCGTTGAAAATCCATGCCCAAGCTACTCCCATCAATGCAGTGGGCAGCGCCCAAGGTAGCAAGGAGATTGTGCGAACAATGCCACGCCCTGCGAAGGATTGATTTAAGACTAAGGCAATGCCCATACCGAGAATTAATTCCAGCAAAACAGAGACGACTGTAAATACTGTCGTGTTGGCTAAAGTTTGCCAGAAACGCCCGTCACCTAACATTCGACTGTAGTTAGCAAAACCCGAAAAAACCAGTTTTAATTCTGTACCGAGGTTTTGGGTGAATAAACTCAGCCAAAAAGCGCGCAATATTGGGTAAGCAAATACTAGCATCAGAATTATCAAAGCTGGAGCTACTAATATCCACCCGGTTTTTTGTTCGCGCTGTCGCATCTTGTCTAATTGCATATTTCTCACCTTTAATTTATTTTATGGCGGCCTAGGAGCAACGATCCACACTTCAATTAACTTTTTGTGGAACAGGCATCTTCTCTGTTCGGGCGGGCAAGATGCTCACCCCCCAATAAAAAAATTCCCTCTTTGTGGAACAGGCATCTTGCCTGTTTCTGACAGAGGCAAGATGTCAAATTTACGAAGCTTGGGGTTGTTTCAAACTGCCTAATAAATTACGAGTTTCGCTAGCTGCTGCTTTCATTGCTTGTTCTGCACTCATTCTCCCAGTAAAAGCTGAACTCAAATAGCGCTGCAAAATATCAGAAGCTTGAGCGTATTGTGCCAGGGGCGGGCGCAAAGCTGGCCGTTCCACTACTTTTAGCAGTTGCGGGTAGTGGGGATATTTGGCGACTATTTCTTTGTTGGTAAATAGGGATTTGTAACTGGGAATTAAACCTGTTTCTAAAATAAATTTGCGCTGGGTTTCCTCGCTGGTAAGGTACTGAATTGCTTTCCACGCTTGTTCTGGATGTTTTGAGGTTTTGGCAATTCCCCAGCCCCAGCCACCCAAGCAGGAACCGCCTGTTTTACCCATACTGCTGAGCATTGGCTCGATCGCAATTTTGCCTCTAACATTCGATCCTTCGGCATTGGCCAGCTTCCAAACATACGGCCAGTTTCGCAAAAAAAGCGCTTTACCGTTTTGAAACAAAAGCCTGGTTTCTTCTTCGCCGTAGGTGGTGACACCCGGAGGAGAAATGCCGGAGGCGATCGTATTTTTGAGGAATTTCACTGCTTTAATTGCCTCGGGTTTATCTAACCCAACTTCAAAAGTTTGAGGGTTCGCCCAGAAGCCACCGAAACCGGAGAGCACTTCGACAAACATCGCAGAGACTCCCTCGTATTGTTTACCTTGCCACAGATAACCCCAAGTTGCTTTTCCCTGTTTCTGCAAGTTTTGAGAGATTTTTACCATCTCTTCAAAGGTTTTCGGCGCTGGAATTTTCGCTTGTTCTAAAATGTCTTTGCGGTAATAAAGCATTCCGGCATCGGAAGCGTGGGGAATTCGGTAAAGTTTGCCCCGATACCGCCCGCCTTCGACGTTACCTTGGATGAATTTTGATAGTTGTTCGGGGGGAATTTTGTCTGTCAAATCCCTTACCCAACCTGCGGCTGCAAATTTGGGAACCCAGACAATATCCATGTTGATGATGTCGTAGGGCGATTCGCCTAAAAGAAAGGCAGATGTGTAAAGATTTTCTATGAGGTTGGTGTCAAAAGGCCCTTCTATGAGGTTGATGCGAATGTCGGGGTTTTTCTGTTCAAATTCTTTGACAAAGGGTTTCCAGTTAACAATGTCTTGGCCTTGCATTAACATGGTGAGCACGACTGGCTGTTGAGTCAGTGCCGGCAGAATAAATAAAAGCAAGACGGCGGCTAATGTGACACCGAATAAGGCTAAAAGACGGGGACGCTTCTGGCTTCGTTGCAGCAGGGAATGTATTTTTTGCATTTGCTTTTGAGAAATGGCGGTGCGATCGCCTTCTTTCTCTAATAACTCGCTTTCTTTGGTTTCGCTGGATTTAGCGAGTTTGTGCAATAAAAGTTTAAGTAAACTTTAGCTTACTTAATAATGCTTGAGTTAAGAATGCAAATTTTGAATGAAGTAGATTGAAGGGAAGTTAAGTAGACATCTATCTATAGAGAGATATTGAGAGAATTGTCTAAGCTAGCAGTTGTCAATCGGATGAAACTCACATCTTGCACCATTGTCAAGAACAGGCTTTCCGGCCTGTCCCACAATGAAATTCATCTCTTGTGGAACAGGCCGAAAAGCCTGTTCCTAAACAAGTAATTGAGAATTGTGCAATATCTCAGAGGAAACAAAGTAGGGACTTAGGCCCAGCCTAAGTCCCTACAGATGCTCGCATTCCATCTATATTTATCCCTACTTTTAAGAATTGGTATAACTTTTGTTGCTCGCCGGAGCCACGAGCTATTCTCCTGCTATAAAAACTCCGTTTCTGAGTAAGTCCTAAATACAAAAAACACCGCTCCTCAAAACAGGAGAACGGTGTATAGGGGGTGTTATGGGTTGTTGTCTGCGATTAACCTTAACAAATCACGATCGACTGAGGCTATGCCTTGTGATGGTTAAAAAATTGGCACAAACCTGCATTATCACCCCTTGATCGATCGACCTTTGCCATTAGCCCAACCATTCCACAACAGCATCTTGCTGGGTATTGGTGCGCCGTTCTGGGGTTTCGCGCTCAAATTTCATGTGGATGGCGCGGTTTTGTTCGCCGTCTGCTGCTACTGCAAAAATCGGATAGTCGATTAAGCCGTCTTGGAAGGACATCTGGAAGCGGAAAGTGCCGTCAGCATTGAGTTTAATCGGCTGTCCGCCTACGTAGACGGTAGCGTCGGGTTCGGTGGCGCCGTAGACGATCAGTTCGGCGTCAGCAACTAACCAGAACTGGCGGGGGCGCATCGGGGCGGCGAAGCCAACTCCCGACATACCGACACCCGACATACCGAAACCGGACATGGTGAGACCGGACATACCGACACCCGACATGGTGAGCCCGGACATACCGACACCCGACGCGGTGAGCCCGGACATACCGACACCTGACATGGTGGGAGCCGCCCACATTCCGACGCCGGAGGGGAACACGTAGGAACTGAGAGCTTGTTCGTGGATGCCGACTTGCTGGACGGAACCGGCGACGTGCTGCATGGAACCGAAGACAGAACCCGCTACGCGCAGGGATTCTGCAGATTCTGCCATGCCGAAGATTTGTTCGTAGATGGCGTTGCTGGTGCTGTAACCATTGCCATTGACTGCTTGTGCGACTTTCTTGGCCGGAGGAACCAGTTCCGCGAAGGTTTTGCCCTGCAATTCTTCTTCCCAGTCGAGGGTGATGAATTGATCTTCAATCCAGTCGCTGGGATACACGGGAGGAACGCGGACTTGGGCCGATCGAGCTAATACCAGCCAGCGGCCATCTGCACAGCGGTAGCCGATGTCGATCGCGTAGTCCCGATCGCTCACGGGGATTGGCACGTACCATTCCCGCGCCAGTTCGTCGCAGGGATATTCTTGAATGCTGTGTGGGCTTTGAATGTCGAGGTTAACATCTGTAACGTCGTAGATCCGCAGGGCGAGTTGCTGTCCTCCTTGGCGACGCAATTCTTCTTTGCGATCGTTGGGGATGTCCCAGTAAGTGTAGGCCCATTCTGGGTCGCGGGGCATTAAAACCACCCGGCTTTCGCCGTAGCCGTTGGGCAAATCTGCTAAACCTTCATCTACAGACGACAAAGAACCGCCTGTTCTATCTTCTTGACCGAGTTCAAACTTTGCTGCTTCCACTGCTTCTTGTGCCTCTAGTTTGCGAGATGGGCTGTAGGAAAATTTGGTGCGTTGAATTTCTTGAATTGATGCCAGAAGTTGCGATTTCCGCATCCGGCTGTAGCGAGAGACTCCACATTCGCTAGCAACTCTGCGGAGTTGTCGCAAAGTCATCTCTTCTAATGGTGGGCGTTCTTTTGCCATGAGTTTGTTCTCCACTAATTTGGGATGGCGGGTTAGATTTTTCGTTTCAACACAAATGTGTTGACTTTTTGAGTTAGAAACTCTTTTAAATCCACATATTATCGAGCTTCCAAATCTCTCCAACCTTTGAAGCCTTGCTTGTTTTTAGCTTGTCTTTTCCCCCATGCGATCGGGGGTTTGGACTTATTGGCTTCTGCGCGCACCGTCCGATCTAAATAAAGCTTTATCTGTCGATTCTTGATTGACAAGATCGATTTTGTGAGTGCGATCGGTGCTGCTAGCAACGCTGTGCTGGCAGCACACGCGCTATTCGACTCCCAGGGCTGCTTAATCGAAGCATTTCTTTGGGATCGCTTTGTCATGACTTAATGTTGCAGACAAGTTGCGATCGGGTCAAGGGGTCTTTTGCCTCAATCCTGGGTACTTATACGCATTTTCGTGATTTTGGGGATCGCATTGTCAGGGAATCTTGACAGTCAGGCGTGGGTGGGGATCGGCACCGAAACTATTGTCAAGATTCCCTGATATGAATTAGATGTGAGATTGAGTCGGCTGGGACGGTACTATGGATAGAGGAGATTTAGTACCAAATTTGCTAGGCTGGCAGTTCGCCGATCATCTTCTGCAAGCTTCGCTAACGGGTGATCGCAACTACAAACCCACACTCCTGAACGCAAAAATGGTTTGACGCGCTACTGATACAGATAAGGTGGGCCCTGCACACCCTACACATAGAGGTTCTGCGTAAATCTTGTAAAATCTAAAATCTAAAATCTAAAATCTAAAATCGAATGACTCTAACGCTTTACAACAGCTTGACCCGTCGCGAATCACCTTTTGAACCCCTCGAACCAGGAAAGGTGCGGATGTATTGCTGCGGCGTTACGGTATACGATTACTGCCACGTCGGTCATGCCCGCGCTTACATTGTTTGGGACATGGTGCGGCGTTATCTGATGTGGCGAGGATACGATGTACGCTACGTGCAGAATTTTACAGATATTGACGACAAAATTCTCGATCGCGCCCGTGAAACCAATTCCACAATGGAAGCCGTGGCGGAACGCTTCATCGATGAATATTTTGCAGATATGGACAAGCTGAATATTCTCAGGGCCGATGAATATCCCCGCGCTACCCATACAATCGACGGCATTAAACGGCTGATTCACGAACTAGAAAATAAAGGTTATGCCTATGCTTCCGGCGGCGACGTTTACTACAACGTCAGACAATTTGCAGATTACGGAAAACTTTCGGGCCGCAAGTTGGAAGAAATGCAAGCCGGGGCTAGCGGTAGATTGGAAACCGCAGAAATAGAAGCTCAAAAAAAGCAAGATTCGTCAGATTTTGCCCTGTGGAAAAGCGCTAAACCGGGAGAACCTGCTTGGGATTCATCTTGGGGAAAAGGTCGCCCCGGATGGCACATCGAATGTTCGGCGATGGTGCGCGATTGCTTGGGCGAAACAATTGACATTCACTGCGGCGGTTCCGATTTAACTTTTCCGCACCATGAAAACGAAATTGCTCAATCTGAAGCCGCGACTGGCAAGTCACTTGCTAATTATTGGATGCACAATGCTTTTGTGACTGTCAATGGCAAAAAGATGTCGAAATCTTTGCACAATTTTATTACAATTCGCGATTTATTGGATGGGAATTGGTCGGGCGATACAGCTTTGGAAGGAAGCCAGAAGTCAAAAGCGGTGGAGCCGATGGCGGTGAGGCTGTTTGTATTTATGGCGCAGTATCGCAGTCAAATTGATTTTACCGAAGAGGCGATCGCCTCCGCTAAAAATGGCTGGCACACTCTTAAGGAAGGCTTACTTTTTGGCAGTCAACACGGCTTTAAACTGGGTTGGGATGTTGATAAAATTGATAAATTGGCTGGAGAAGATAACAAATTAGTCCAGCAATTTCAAGCAGCTATGGATAATGATTTCAACACTCCCGCTGCTTTGACTGTGCTGTTTGAATTAGCCAAGGAATTGGGCAAGGAAGGCAATGTTTTAGTGCATCAAGGCAAAACAGAAATTTCGCCGGAATTGTTGCAGCAAAAATGGGTGACTTTGGTGAGTTTGGCGGGGGTTTTGGGTTTAGAAGTTCAGCCGGAAGGTGACAGCAATAATGCTGTTGATGGTTTGAGTGATGAGGATATTGAGGTGATGATTCAGCAGCGGGAAGATGCCCGGAAAGCTAAGAATTTCGCTGAGGGCGATCGCATTCGCAACGAACTCAAGGATAATGGGATTACTTTGATCGATCAAAAAGATGGTACAACAATTTGGCATCGCAGTTGAAACTTAGAGTTTTTTAACCGCAGATGAACGCGGATGAACGCAGATGAAATTCCATCCGCGTTCATCTGCTGATATCTGCGGTTAAAAACTCCCATTCACAAACTCCGCAACAGCCGCGACAAATTCTGCGGTGGATTCATAGGGCAAAACATTGCGCCCCGGCATTAATAAACCTTCCCCATTGGGAAAATGGGCTAAATATTGCGCTAATCTTTCATCCGGTCTCTCTTCCTTACCCGCTTGACTGATACTTGAGGCTTTTTCTCCCATCACAATGAGTGCGGGTCGATCGAACTTTTGAATCGTACCGCTGTAATCCTGGCGCCAAAACCCTGCTAAAAACGAGAAAACCGCGTGACGGCTGTCAGGATTTGCCGCCCCAGCCTGCAAAGCATCCAACCATTCGCTGTCCACTTTTGCCGCATCGCCAAACAGTTGTTTCACTGAAAAAGAACGCAAAAACTCAGCGCGTCTGGCGTAGCGGTAAAAAGCGTTTCCCAGGGGAGAATTTAACAAATTCCAGACAATCCTTTGCTGTCTTTCTGTCGAATGTTTGTTCATTACCGCCCAAGCTGGAGGCCCGGCGAGGACTAAGCCGCGAATTAAATTTGAGCCGCTTTCCTGCTGCCTTTTTGCTAAAGCCAAGGCTACACATAGTAAAGCACCTTGTACGAGGACGATCGCAGGTTTTTTGACTACAGTTTCCAAGAAATGCTGCAACTGTGCCGCCCAATCGTCAGGATAGCAAGCCACAGCCGGCATTTCGCAATCGCCGCAGCCCAAAAGGTCGGGATTGTAAATCGGATTACTGTTCCCTGCTTTGTACCAACTCTCACAAAATCTATGCCAAAAGATTCTTGACAAACCAACTCCTATCGGGTGGATTAATAACAATGGGATGCTATCTTCTGTCGCAGTAGTTGGTTTATAAACATCATAAGCACATCGATAATTTTGCCATTCGTAAAACAGCGTTGGTGATTTTATAGACGAAATGGTGGACAAATCTTGGGTTGAATATGGCGGTTGCATCTTATTTTTTTTTGAACCAATGTTACTTTTTATTGTAATATGAGTAGGTACGGGTTTTACCCGACATAGATTTGGCAAATGAGAATATAAATAAACCCGCCCTGCGGGATGACATAAGCGCCAATACAAACCTTGATTACTTAATTATGTCAGAACAGCGGATTACCATTTCTTTACCTAACCTGCTGCTAATTGTAGCATCGTCCTTGCTGCTAGTGCTGCTGTGGCAATTGCGGAGCCTGCTAGTAATTCTGATGATATCAGTTGTGCTGGCTGCTTCGATCGTCCCGATCGTTAATTGGGCCCAAACGATGCGGGTTCCCCGCTGGCTGGCGGTGATTATGGTTTATTTAACTCTCATCGGCGGATTTAGCGGGACGGTAGTGTTAATCGGGCCCACGGTCATTGAACAAATAGAGTTACTGCTGCGACAGTTACCACTGTATGTCGAAAGTTTGCGAACTGTGGCTACTAATGTATTGAGTCGCCTAACCGACGATGCCCCAACCTTGGTGGGTCAGTTGGTGGACACTCAATCGCTGACTAATTGGCTGATTCGATCGAGCCAACAACTGGTTTTGCGATCGTACAGTTTAACTAGAGGCATTCTAGGCGGTGTGTTTAGCCTAGTTTTAGCATTATTTATTTCCGGTTACATGGTTGCGGACAGCGACACATTAATTAAAAGTTTGGTGCAGTTTTTCCCGAAACCTTGGGATGCAAGATTAGCCGCACAAGTGGCACCAATCGGTCAAAGAATGGGGAGTTATATTCGCGGGCGAGTGTTAGTTTCCGGCATTTTAGGGATATTTATTACCACAGGTTTGAGCATTTTGGGAATGCCGGAATTTGCTTTAGGCTTGGGTGCGATCGCAGGTGTTACCAACTTGATTCCGTTCATCGGCCCAGTGTTGGGAGCAGTACCAGCATTAATCGTAGCATTAGCTAAAGGTGGCTGGGTACTTTTGTGGGTATTACTGCTATTTGTAATTATCCAGAATTTAGAAACTTACGTACTCGATCCTTTGCTGGTTGGTTCATCGGTTGGCGTGCATCCTTTATATCAATTGCTGTCTGTCTTGGGAGGCGTTCAAGTATTAGGAATTATTGGCGCTGTAATTGTGCCGCCTTGGTTTGCGGGAGTGGCAGCTTTGATTGAGAACTTATATTTAAAACCGAAACTTAGGAGTGAACATCGAGAAGCAATAGATCAGGCTAAAAATAATTCTGACTTGCCACCTCTTACACCTTCGGCGTGATAGCAGGGAAGATGGGAAGAGGTGGAAATGGGGCAATAGAAAGAGGGGAATTGAAAAATTTAATTTATATCGTTTCTGTTGGATCGGCATAATATGCTTGAAGGTGCAGTGCGAGCTTAATATCTCGCGAGTGTTATTTTCGCGAGATATTAAGCTCGCACTATTAACTAAAGACTAGGCTTGCATTTTAGCCTTCCCAAACAATCTTGAAATGTCTCTGCGTTGCCTCTGCTTTTCCCCTCTCACTCAAAATATTTATGCAATAAGTCTAATGACTGGTGACTGAGGACTGATAACTAAAAACTAAGGACTAATTGCCACTTCAATGCGGCGGTTGCGCTGCCGATTAGCATCAGAACTATTCTCGACCGAAGGGCGACTTTCCCCATAGCCGATCGCCACCCAATGATACTTCTGACCGAGTACGCCCGACAAATACTGCACCACAGCCTGAGCTCGCGCAAACGACACATTGCGATTGTCCGCCGCTTCCCCCGCGTCGTCAGTGTGGCCCGCAACCCGCACAGTTGCCCCCTCGTGATTGCTCAACTCCGCCACCAAATTGTCCAAAATCGCATTAGTTCCCGCGCGCAAAGAAATGCTGCCAGTATCAAACAAAACATCGCTGGGCAGAGTCACCATCAGCCCATCCCCCCCAAACACCCGATTATTGGTATTCTGAGGCGAAGTATTCACCGTTTCAGGGTTCAGACTCGGGCTGCTGCCGATCGCAGGTAAAGCAGGGGCAATACTTGCCGTCGTTTCCGGCGCCGCCAATTCCCGCGACATTAACTGCAAACGCTTTTCCAAAGTTTCCGTCGGGCGGCTGCTGCCCAACTGACTCTCCAAAGCCGCCGTGCGACCAATCAGCGCGTTGAGTTCGCCCTGCAACTGTCTCAAATCTGACTGCAATTTCTCTCTCTGGGCAGGACTGACTTTTGACTGGGGAGTCGGTGTAGCGGTTGGTGGCGGGGGCACCGGAATTGGCGTTGCTGGGGCGCGTTTCGGGCTGGAGGTCAGATTTTGAGTTACACGCAGCAATCTCTCTGCCAGCGGCATCTCCGTCGCGCCTGACGGATAAATTTGAGCGATCGCCATCCCCAAAACCCACGCAAAACCGCTGCCCACCCCCAGCAGCAGCAGTCGAAAAATCAGCGACAGTACAAGCAAACCTTTTCCTCCCGACTTGGAGACGCGAGTGGGGGGGATTGAAGGTTTTTGGTTAAAAGATCGCGTCATATTTCATCCCTCTCGGTGTACATACCAGATTAATTTCGATACTATCTTACCTATCCGATTTGAAATTTGAGATTTTAGATTTGAGATTTGTCCTCCAATCTAAAATCTAAAAAAGAAACCCGGTTTCTATAAATCTGGGGTTTGGTGGCGAAGCAGCGAGGCAGAAACCCGGTTTCTAGTCCGTTGCCGGCCAGGCTAAATCTGTTGGATAATTCAGTAAAACTTTTGGGAAAAAAACCGATGACTGACCCTTTAAATAGCCCTTATCCCGTTCCTTGGGAATGGATTAGTGCCACTCATGCTAAAGTGAGCTCCACTGTCGGCACAGGCCTGCGCTACTATCGCAGTCCATCCCTAGTTTCAACTAACGGCCAATACGCAGCTTACAGTCGAATTGAGTTGCAAGTGCAGCCGGAATTCTCCCTGTGTCGGGTTAGCAGTGTCATGTTTGTGGAAAATCTCAAAACCGGGGAACTGCAAACAGTGGCGGCTGCTTCGCCACTGGCAGAAAGTGGGATGTATGCTGGTGATGATACAGATATGTCCGGGACGATCGCCATTTTAGTGCCTGTTTCTTGGAATCAAGACGGTTCGCGCATTCTCGCCCGCGAATTTGAAGCACTTTTCAACTCTTCCGATATGTCCGACTACGGTGTCATTTGGGACAAAAATGATAATTACACTTATACCGTTGCTCCGGCTCGCAGTCTTTACACTCATGCTGTATTGTTGGGTTGGAGTCAAGTGTGTCCCGGAAAAGTTTTGTTCCGCGCCGGCAATTTGGGCGATCGATCTTGGCCTCTTTGTGCAGTGGATATGACAGGGCAAACCGTAGCTGTCACCGAGGACAAACCCCTAGTTTTCGGCAGTCAAGCCAGCACAGACTGGATCGAACCTAAAACTCGTTTTTAGATATTATGGCGGCATTTTCTTGGATATGGCCCACAATTATTTTACTTTCCGGTCAGTCTTTAGACCAATTGGTTTTGACCTTGGGGCTGATACTTTTGGCTGTTATTTCCGGCTTAACAGCTTTTATTTTTATTCGGATTTTCCTTAATTGGTTGCAGGCGAAATTGGAGACAAACCGCCATTTTTTTATACGGTCGTTCAAAAGAAAGGCTGGCAATTCACCCGCTAATATTTCAGAACCGGACAAGATTTTTTTAGAGCCCCAATTCGTAGAAAGTGAGGGCAATTTAACGGCGGCTATTTTTAGAGAAGGAAGCGGTATTTCAGAAGCGCGGGAGCCGGAGATAATCTGCGAAAATTCAGCAGCAGTTGCCTATCTCTACAAGCCGATCGCTCTTTGGCACGGGCGCTTAATTTTGCCATCAAAGGAAGAGCGCCAGCCCTACGGTACAGTGTTTTTTGAAGTAATAAATGCACCAAAAAAATATAAAAACTTTATTGGCAAAACAGCATTTTTGAAATGGAGTACAAATCGCGAAGTACAGTTTTTTGTCCACGCAGTCAGTCAAGATATAAACTTCACACAACAAACTCAAAAAAGTAAAAAATCTGGCAATATCCATCCAGATAGATTGAACGGCTGGCGAAATGTCGGCCCTTTAGAAACTCTAGCAGGTAGCCGACTTGAAGACAGTGTGACTGTTATGCTACGCAGGCCGGTGATTGCGATTCATTATAGCAGCAGCGATCGCCAGGAACTCACGATCGATCGCGAACCGGTACAAATTATCGGACGTTTGTGCGCCTTAGTATCAATTTTACAGCGAAAAGAACCCGACAGCGACAAATTTATTGTCCGGCATTTCAACAAAACATCTCAACAATTTGACGGCGCAGCCGAAATCATTCGGATTCCACAAGTACAGCCAGACAAAAACGGCGTAGCGAGGTCTACCAATCACCTGATCGAACAATCGCCCTTAAATCCAGATGGCTGGTACATTTACGGCGAAAGAGACGCAGACAGTATGTTTGTAGTGCAGGCAATCGAACCCCGCAAAATTGCCCAATTAACACCAGATGAAACACATTTCGGTCTGAAAAAATCTCTCGCTTATTTAAGCAACAAAAATTGGGAAAATACACCAGCACAAAAAGGGCAATCAAAAATAGTATTGTTAACCCCAAATGATGCTACAGAAAATGCTTCAATCTCTCCTTGGCAAGAAGGAGATATCGGGATAGTGATTCACAGTTTCGGGGGTATCGGTGGCAAAAAAGGCGAACGGCCACCGCTGGGAATTGTCACCGGACATTTTGCTTTCGGAGTAGCAAAAGTAGTACGCGATCGCTTTACCAGCGAACTGCGTTTTGACATAGAATACAAACAAGTTTACGCCCACAATCCCGACGGAATTGTTGCCGGTTCCAGCAAATGGCAAAGCTACATGGGAGACTTGCAGCGCGGCTGGTTGGGCGATCGCCCGGTTTGCGATATTATCTGTAAATTAGATTGCGTGTGTTGTGACTACGATTTTGGCGGCCTCACCTTGTCGCCTTTAACCGAACTAAACCAGCAACTAGATATCATGATGGCCCGCTACCGCAGCGGAGACGGCACCGGCGCAAGTTTAGTCACGCCAGCAACTTCTTGCGTGCAAGATTCAAGTCAGGCAATTTACGCGACAATTAAAAAAATTACTTCCGAAATAGAGTCAAATCCTCAGATTCAAGACTGGTTGAAAACACATCCCACCGACGCACAAACCCAAAGGTTTCACCAGTTAGTAGCTTTAGGAGAGAGTTTAGAAAAAGTATTAATGCCCCTCGGCATTGTCCGTCCAGATTGGCAGAAAAATGCAAGATTGGCGGGGATTGATGCGGAACTGAAAAAAACCTTTTTTGTCGGTATAGTGAACCTGATAAAAGCTGCTATTAGTTACCGAACAATGCTGCCCAGACGCACCCAAGATGAAATAGCCAAAATTTTCTTAAAACAGGGAGCATTTTTGTGGATAATTCGCACAAATCAAGTCGGAGGGTTTGACCCAGACATTGAGCCGATCGCACCGACAGGGCTTTGAATCAGCAATCGGTTTGTAGATGATTCGGCGATTGAAATCGCTACTAGAAAAACCAAGTCTGCCTCCGCAGACTAAGAGATTGAAGGAGCATTTAAGCGGGATTTGGTATCAGTCAACAGTCAACAGTCAACCGTTAACAGTTAACCGTTAACAGTCAACCATCAACCATTACCAAGGAGTGACTTGAACACTGCCGTCGGGTGCAAAAACTACTCGGAAATCAGCCAGCGATTCTGCAGGTGGCCTGCTGCCAACCGGCTTGTAAAGCAACTCCGACAACGGCGTTTCGGCTCGATCGACTGCTGCCGAATTTTCCGATTTGTAACCGACAATCGCCCCGTCTTTAGCCACACTCACCCGATAAACCAACTCTGCATCAACCGGACGCCGATTCTTCACAACTCCGTCAATTTGCTGGGAAAGTTTGCCCTTCAACAGCTCAATTTCCCCTGGATCGGTAATTGGCACGGGTGCTGCTTCAGGGCTTGCCAAACCTTCAGCAACAGGACTGGGCGTGCTTTCCGGCGAAGTGCTCGACTGCGGTGTGGCGCTAGGTGAAGCGTCCGGCTGCGGCGCGGGGCTCGGAGTCGGCGAAATCGATTCAGCGTTCGGAGTTTGAGTCCCAGATCGCAAACCGTTAGCGGGGGGCGTGGGATTTGGATTAGGCGAACCTGATCCGCCCGGATTCGGCGTCCCCTGATTCTGGCCCGCTGGATTGGGCTGCGGCACCGGATCTCTCTGGCGCTGGACTTCCGGCACCGGCACCAAGAAAAACGCCATCGCAGCCAAAGCCAAACTCGACACCCCCACGACAGCAGGCAAACTCCGCTTCGCCAAAGGTTCGGCCGACTTGATGTAACGCCTGGAAATTGGGGTTAATTGCAGCGACAATTCCGGCAGCGTCTGCGTGTCGGCAAAAAACTGATCGATCGCCTCTACCAAGTCAAATAGCTGTACCGTCGTCAAATCAACTTTGGCCGACAGTTCTGTTTTTTGATCGATTTGGGTTGGGCTACCTGTGGAGGCGGATAGAACGGTCAACCGATGCAAATTCCCGTCAATTCTGTGCAACTGCACCATACCCAAATTCGGGCCGTAGCGATCGGGATAATGCACTCCGCTCATAAATTCTTGAGCGTAGCTGCTGACGGCCCTCACCAAGCTTTCAAAAAAGTCTCGTCCCCCGCTTAGGGGCTCGCCGAGACCGTTCACATAGCATTCAGCGCTCATTAGTATAGAAAGCACCGGCCGTATATCTAACTGGCTGGCTGCCGATCCATCGCTCAACCCTTCTAGAACGAGGGTGCAATTGGGCAGACTGTACTGACGCCTAATAGTCATTTTTTATTCAACTTCTCCATCAAACAAGCTTACCCAGAAGCGCTGCATTCCGGCTGTGCCTGTACAAAATAGCAGTTTGCTCAACAAGTTCAAAGCTAGTTCGTTGAGCTTGTCGTCGGAATCGTAAGCTGCCACTAGCGATCGCTTGGGGTTCATGCGCGATCGAAAGTGAGCTCGAAAGCGTTCTAAATACTCGGCCAGCGGCAAATTCTGGTTGAGGGGGATATTTCTCGATCGCAACTGCTGCGAGTCTAGCAGCAACTGCCGAATTGTGGCGGTTAACTTACGCGCCATATTACAAGCGATCGCCACCAGCGCTTTTGCCTCCACAATCGTAAGGGAGCGGCGCTGGGCATAGCGTCTCAGCGGGTTAGTATTACGCATCAGCCAAAGGGCAACCCGATTTTTGATAATTGATTCCAATTCCAGGTCCTTTGACACTGCCAGCATTTCTTCAGCACCTCCGAGATACAAGGCTTCGATCGCCAGCAACATCAAGTCAATTTGCAATCTGGCCCGGCGGGGACACCCACCACCGTTCGGCGGCGACAAGTCTGGCAAACTGTCTAAAATCAACGGGTTTGACTGGGTAAGCGAAGTTTCTGACGGCATTAATATCACGGCAACATCCATTCCAAACAAACTATACGGGCACGGGGGGTCTTGAGCAAGACAAATTCTCAACCAAGAACTTCTCTGGGATACTTTATTTTTATCATTAACTTTTAGGTATATTTTCAATTTAGCAGCAACCGACCGTCGTGGGCGAGTTCCGGTGGCGGGAGTTCGATCGCCCACTCCCCCACCCCCGCCGCCGCTTTGTGATTCCTTGCTTCGCCAGGGGTGAAGGGAAGAGTCAATCGATTTGAGATTTGAGATTTGAGATTAAAGAATTGAAGCATTGACCCAGCCCAAAAACGGATACAAGCCCCCGGCAGGAGTCGTGGAAAAATTAAAATTTTAGACCCTAGTTCAAGCTCCCAGATTTATCTGTGGGGTAAATCTCAAATCTCAAATCTCAAATCTCAAATCTCAAATCTCAAATCTCAAATCGACTGACCCCACGGATAAATTCGGGGGGCAAGTTTCATCGGATACAGGTTTTTTATTTCTGGACGGATGAATCCGGGGGCTTGTATTCTGAATGCTTTCGGTCAGAAAGCGACAAAGAATTACCTATTTCCCCTTTCTTATTCTCTATGGGGATCAATCAATGTTCATGCTTTTGGGGTTGCACCGCCGCTTCTCTTTGAGCTGTAAAATCAGTAGCCGCGGCCTTATCAGTTAGACTAATTTTTCCCTTGAGGCTTTCTTGCTCCACAATTCCGCGCATTTTAACAGAACTGTTTTGATCGGTTGCGGTGGAGTCGCTGCAACCAGCTAAATTAGGAACCGCACCCGACAAGTTCAATCCTTGAGTTTCCCACTTACCAAATAGAGAAGGTTTTTCCTCGGCTGTTTTTTCCCTGCCCTGCCTGCTGCCCAAGCGCAAATTACCGCTCAAATAAACACCTGACTGCTCGATTGTCAAGACCAACGAATCAGATTTCAGACATTCGGGCAAACTTTTAGGATCGAAGCGATAATTTCCCGCAATTGCCGGAGGAGCCTTTAAATTTGTTTCCCCATAAGCAGTTACTATTTTAAAAAGTACCGCAACAAAGGCGATAGAAACACCATAGAATGTTAACATTTTGACGTTAAGCTGAGGCATAATCTTGGTAATTGGTAATTGGGCATTGGGCATTGGGCATTGGGTATTGGGTCTTTTATATTTGGTAATAGGTATTTGGTAGCAACTCACAAATAACCCATAACAAATAACCCATAACTACTGACTAATGACCGAGTACCGAAGCCAAGTGCGATCGCACTTTAACGTAACATCGCGTAATCAGCAGCGAAGAATGACACTGCACAGCTAATTCATCAGTATACCGTCCCAAAGTTTGGCGCTCAATTCCCCACTCCCGACTCGTACCTGCAATAGTCAAATCAGCATTAGCAGAAGCAGCAATCACCGCTTGAATTGGCTCAGCAGCCTCCACAATCGGAGTTTCAATCCGCGATCGCACCTCAACCGGCAACTGCTCCATCACTCGCTGAAACTCGTAACTCAACTCGTTTCCAGCTTCCCCGTCAACCGCCACCCGCAGCACCGTCAAACGGCGTTCCTCGCTATTAACTAACAGTCTCAGCGCCAATTCTAAACCCAAATCATCGTGAATGTTGGCCGCGTAAGGTACTAACAAGTTATTCAACGTTTCCCGGCCTCTGTCTACAAAAATTGCTACATCCACCTTAGCGTTGCTGAGAATTTGACCGACACGTCCTCCCAAACGGTTGCTGCTAAAAGTAGGTCTGTGCCATCCTACTAAAATTAAATCCGCGCGATCGAGTTCCGCAATTTGCGCTGTTTCCCGCGCCACATCCTTAGTAATCCGAATGATGGGATGCACTAATTTTTTCGCCTGCGGCAATTCCAAACTCTCAATCAATTCTGATAATTTAGAGTGGCGTTCTTGGATAATGCGATCGGCTTCCGCAGGCGTACTTTGAAAGACATAATCCTGATTTAATTCTATCAAACTTAGAGGATGAACCGCCGCCGACTGTAAATCATTACCACCCATACCAGCGGCCGGCTGTGCCAGCGCTACCGCTAGTTGCAGCAAACCTTTCTGCGTGCTGGGATTGGCAACAGGCACTAAAATTCGATAAGTTGGCAGCAATTTTTTAGCAGTTTCGTCGCTGCTGCCAGCAATTGGTGAATCTTCTAAGTCTGAATCCTCAGAGTTAACTTCTGAAATATCTAAGCGAATTAACCGTTTTGGATAAGTCCACTCCAACAGCGGTGAAGTCATAAAAGTTGTCACTAAAGCCATGATGACTAACATCGTAAATAGCAGCGGCGAAATTACGCCCAGGGAAAGACCGATATTTAGCACAATTAGTTCAGTCAAACCGCGAGTATTCATCAGCCATCCCAGGGCTGAAGCTTCGCGGTTGTTAATGCCACAAACTCTCGCCGCCACGTAAGTGCCGACGTATTTGCCGACAATAGCCACTCCCAAAACTGCGGCGCACAGCAGCCACAATTCGGGACTGTTGAGCAAGCCGATTTGAGTCCGCAACCCACTATAAGCAAAAAATATTGGCAGCAGAAATATTAGTACAAAGTCTTCGGTTTTTTCTGCTAATTCTCTGGTTAATCCCGCATTTTTAGGCATAGCAGTACCCAGCAAAAATGCACCGAAAATTAAATGAATGCCGATCCATTCAGTAATTAAGGCAGAAGCTACAACTCCCATGTAAATGCCGGAGAGCAATAACTGTGTTAATCTGCCCGTGCGGTTGTACTGTTTGGAAAGTCGCTGCAAGAACCAACGGACTACAGTCAGCATGAAACCGATGTAAATTAAAGACTCAATAATTGTCGGCAAAGCACCGATCATCGAATTAGTACGAGTAACTGCGATCGCCACTGCTAACAAGCACCAAGCTGTTACGTCATCTACCGCAGCGCAAGTCAAGGCCAGCGTCCCCAATTTTGTATTCTGCAAGTTGTGCTCTGTAATAATTCTTGCCAGCACCGGAAAAGCCGTAATTGACATCGCAGCGCCCAAAAACAACGCAAAGGCGGTAAAGGAAACGCTATTATTTGAAACGATGGGATACAGCAGCAGCGCTAGCAAGCTTCCCAGGGAAAACGGCACTAGAATGCTGACGTGGGAAGTTAAAATCGCTATATCTAAATTGCTTTTGAGATACTTGGGATTCAGTTCCAAACCAATCAAAAACATGAAAAATATTAGCCCCACCTCAGATAGCACGTTGAGGAAGGGAACGGCTTCTGCTGGAAAAAGTGCTGTTGCTAAATCTGGTGCAACTAAGCCAAACAGAGAAGGCCCAAGCATAATTCCTGCTACAATTTCTCCAATGACTTGAGGTTGTTTGATCGCTCGAAATCCTAAACCTACAAGTCTCGAAAGTGCGATGACAATTAGAACTTCAAGCAGAACGAGAATGGGTATGGGCATGGCGTTTTTAGCTTGGGGATTTTTGCGGATGGAGAGGGCGATGTACTAAAGCTGACTGAATTGCCGATCGAAAAAAATGGATAAGCTCGATCGAAGGTAAAAGGCACAAGAGGCGCACCAACAACGCCATTCTCTCACAAGCGAACAAAGGTTTTTGCCACATCCCACCTAGATTTTTCGTTTTTAAGAAGCGCTTGTGAGTAACTTTAACCGCAGCGTGCACACCCCGCACCCAACCCGCCCATTAAATCTCACATTGGGGTGGCAAGCCAACTCTACGGATATTAGATTGTCAGAAAAAGTAGCGCGCTCTGTGATAAACTAGAAAAGTTGTTTAAATTCGCACATCCGGGTTTTCGGGTGTTTCGAGGGCGCAAACCTTCAGAAATACGACCGGGTGGAGGATTAACCCGAATCAGGAGTTAAAAATACAATGCCAGTAGTCAGTTTGGCTCAAATGTTAGAGTCAGGGGTTCACTTCGGACACCAAACCCGTCGGTGGAACCCGAAAATGTCTCCCTACATTTTTACAGAGCGCAACGGGGTTCACATCATCGACCTCGTGCAAACCGCTCAGCTTATGGAAGACGCCTACGAATACATGAGAGTTGCCTCAGAAAAAGGCAAAAAGTTTTTGTTCGTGGGTACGAAGCGCCAAGCTGCAGGGATTGTAGCCCAAGAAGCTCAACGCTGCGGTGCTTATTACGTCAACCAGCGCTGGCTGGGGGGAATGCTCACCAACTGGACGACGATTAAGTCCCGCGTGGAGCGCCTCAAGGATTTGGAGCGCCGCGAGGAAATCGGCGCCCTCGATTTGCTGCCGAAAAAAGAAGCTTCGGTACTGCGCCGAGAAATGGCAAAACTCCAGAAATATCTGGGCGGGATTAAATCTATGCGGAAGATTCCCGACGGAGTGGTGCTGGTAGACCAACGCCGCGAGTATAATGCGGTGTTGGAATGCCAAAAGTTGGGAATTCCGATCGTCTCTCTGTTGGATACCAACTGCGACCCGGATTTGGTTGACATTGCGATTCCGGCGAATGACGATGCTATTCGATCGATCAAGCTGATTGTCGGCAAGTTGGCTGATGCCATCTACGAAGGTCGTCACGGTCAGCAGGGCGGCGACTCTGATGAAGACTACGACTACGAAGGTGGTTACGAAGGCGGTGAATATGATGTCGAAATCGAAGAATTGGATGACCCCGATTATGTAGATCCCGACGACGCCGCTGAGGCCGAGGGCGAAGAAACCGAGAGCTAGTATGGCCCTCGGAATCTGACACCAGGAAATTAAAAATTAAAGATTGAAAATTAAAAATAATTATTATTTTTAGTTGGATATTTTTAATTTTTAATTGTACATAGCACGAGTCTAAGTCATTAGTAGAGCTCTGGCAAAAGCATTCATTGTGTCAGGGCCAGAATTAATTCTGGCGCTACACCTACAAAGTCGGTACTAATATCGACTGGGTATTTCTTCACTCTGGTCTAATCATTAACATTAAAATTAGTGAATAATGACTGATGACTAATGACTGATGACTGATGACTAATGACTAATAACTAATTTTGATTGGGAACTTAAAGAAGATGGCGGACATATCTGCAAAACTTGTTAAAGAACTGCGCGAAAAAACTGGCGCGGGCATGATGGACTGCAAAAAAGCCCTCGTTGAAAACGAAGGCAATATGGAAACATCCATTGAGTGGCTGCGGAAAAAAGGTCTGGCTTCGGCAGGTAAAAAAGGTGGACGAGTTGCCTCAGAAGGGCTTGTAGGCAGCTACATTCACACGGGCGGCCGCGTCGGTGTGCTGGTGGAAGTTAACTGCGAAACAGATTTTGTGGCACGTCGGGAAGAATTCCAAAAGTTGGTGCGGGATATTGCGATGCAAATTGCAGCTTGCCCGAATGTGGAATACGTGAAAGTTGAAGATATCCCCGCCGAAGTTGTCGAAAGAGAAAAGGCAATTGAAATGGGCAAAGATGACTTGGGCAACAAGCCGGAAAACATCAAAGAAAAGATTGTTCTAGGGCGGATTGAAAAGCGCATGAAAGAGTTATCTTTGATGGATCAGCCTTTTATTAAAGATCAGAATATCTCGGTGGAAGAGTTGGTGAAACAAACGATCGCCCAAATTGGAGAGAATGTCCAAGTGCGCCGCTTCGTGCGTTTTGTCTTGGGCGAAGGCATTGAAAAGGTAGAAGCTAACTTTGCCGATGAAGTGGCAGCCCAAATGGGTGCTCAATAATTCCAAATTAAGATTTAGAATTAAAAATTAAAAATGTGAAAAATCAATTTTTTGCATTTTTAATTTTTAATTTTTACAGGACTTATGGACAGACTATATTTGTAGTGTGGGCACTGCAAACCTTACTACTACAGACAGCGTAAAAATGGAAAACTTGCGTAATATCAAATCCGTTAGCATCGGAATAGTAAATTAGAGTTCACTGTTGACGGTTCACGGCATCAACAGTCAACATCATTCCGGTGTAACCGGAAATGATATAAGTCCTATTTTAATTTTATACGAGAGATATGGTGCGACCAAGAGAGCGAATAGAGCAAGATTTGGCAGGACTCGAAGAGGCTTTAGCAGCCTTGACTTTGGAGTTTCGCAGTACCTACGAAGGTTATTTAACTGCGTTGGGACAAGCGGTGCGGCAGCAGTTAATTTTGGCTTGCTATCACCTTTGCACTCAAGCAGTACCGGAGTCGTTTCTCAAGTTGTCCTTCGATGGGCGGCAAAAAATGCAGCAGTCTGTAAGGCGTTTGGCTGCGGTGTCGGACGAAAAATTGCGATCGCTGGTGAGTGAATCAGAAGCAGAGGAAGAAATAGAGGAAGAGGAAGAAGAAGAAGAAGACGAAGACGAAGACGAAGACGACTTCGACAAAGACGAAGAGGAAGACGAAGAAGACGACAAGGAAGAAGACGAAAAAGAAAAAAACCAAGTTTCCGCCATTAACTATCTATTTTCATTGGCAAATTATCAATTGCCAAATGCCAATTCCCCGGAAAGTTTGGCACGCTGGCAAAATAGTATTGAAAAGTCGATCGCCCATATACTCAAGCTGCTTTCTCGCGACACCAACCGCTTGCTGCAACAGTCGGGAATCTTGCCGAGTCAATTGCCAGAACCGGTTCTAGAAGCTGCTTCTCAAGCTGAATCCTCCGGCGATAGTGTTGCCGGGCCACCTAACTTATTAAACTTAATCATTGAAACTGATGCCTCATCAGCATCGCGAAAATTGGCAGAAACCTTGGGTAGTAGGGCGCTGCATATTACAGCGATTAAACTGCGGCTGTCAGAAATAGAGTTTGCCGATGCGGCAACCTCGGCTTGGCGCCAGCAAATTCGTAACCTGTCTGTAAAGTTGAACTCGCTGGGCCGCGATTACCAGAAAAAGCAGCGGGAACTCGCTGTGGTGGAGGCTGAGTCGGCTTGGCGATCGAGTTGGTTTGAAGATTAGTCAGTTGACAGTTGACAGTTGTCAGTTGACAGTTGACAGTTGTCAGTTGACAGTTGACAGTTGACAGTTGACAGTTGACAGTTGTCAGTTGTCAGTTGTCAGTTGTCAGTTGACAGTTGACAGTTGACAGTTGTCAGTTGTCAGTTGACAGTTGTCAGTTGACAGTTGTCGGGAATTCTTGAGCTATGATTAATAACTAATGACTAACGACTAATGACTAATGACTAATGACCAATGACCAATGACTAATGACTAATGACTAATGACTAATAACTAATGACTGATGACTAATAATCAACCCGAATGGCAGCGATTGCAAAAAGCTCTTTCAGTAGAAGCCGATCGCGGATTTAACGACATCCAAGGCAGTCAATACCGCTTCAGCGAGTTTCTGGGCCTGAGTTTGAGACAGTTGGCAGGTTCGGTGGCGGCTTCGGCGCGCGATCGAGCTAGACAACTAGCCGCTGAATTTGACATCTACCCTCAGAAGGATCTCGAACAGCGCCAGCATTCGATCGCCATTACGGTCAGTTTTCTCCGACAAATGGAGCAAGTTTGGGAACAAGAAACTCGCCACCAGCCAGAACAAGTAGCACAAGTCAGACCCGCTAACGCTTCTGAACCAACCGCCCCAGCAGTTTCCGTTCCCCGAACAGCACCCCTGAGTACAGCAGCCGCACCACCAAGCCTGACTCTTGACCAACAGTTAACCCGCGTCACCGGCATCGGCCCCGCCAACGGCAACCGCTTAGCTAAACTGGGTTTATACACTGTATATGACTTGCTTTACTACTATCCCCGCAATCACATCGACTATGCAAAGCAAGTACAAATTCGCGAGCTAGTAGCCGGGGAAACTGTCACTTTAATCGCTGAAGTAAAGCGCTGCAATTGCTTTTCTAGTCCGAAAAATAAGAAGTTAACAATATTAGAAGTAATTTTAAAAGACCGCACCGGAGAAATAAAAATTAGTCGTTTTTTTGCAGGCCCTCGCTACAGTAATCGCGGTTGGCAAGAATTCAAAAAGCGCGAGTATTGTACTGGTGCGGTGCTGGCAGCTTCGGGGTTGGTGAAGCAGGGTAAATATGGAATTACTTTAGAAAACCCTGAGTTAGAAGTATTAGACGACTCCGACGGTGCGATCGAATCAATGAAAGTCGGCCGCCTGATACCAGTTTATCCGCTGACGGAGGGGGTGGATGCTGGTTCGGTGAGGCGATCGATTTTGGCTGCAATGCCGGCGGCGAAAATGTTGCCAGAATCGCTACCAGAAGATTTGCGCGAGCGTTACGGTTTAATGGGTTTAGCCGATGCCGTGACTAATATTCACTTTCCGCTCGATCGAGATTGTTTGGCAGCCGCCCGCCGCCGCTTAGTTTTTGACGAATTTTTCTACCTGCAATTAGGACTTTTAAAGCGTCGCCAAACCCAAAGGAAAGCTCAAGCTAGTGCAGTCATCATTCCTAGTGGCAAATTGATCGAACATTTTTATGAAATCTTGCCTTTTGCCTTGACTAATGCTCAGGAAAGAGTAATTAACGACATCCTCAACGATTTAGCTTCGTCGCAACCGATGAACAGATTAGTGCAAGGCGATGTCGGTGCTGGGAAAACAGTAGTCGCCGTAGTGGCCATGCTAGCAGCAATTCAATCCGGCTATCAAGCCGCTTTAATGGCGCCGACAGAAGTTTTAGCAGAACAGCACTACCGCAAATTGGTAGGTTGGTTTAACTTGATGCACTTGTCTGTCGAACTGTTAACTGGTTCAACAAAAGTAGCAAAACGCCGGGAAATTCACAGCCAGTTAGAAACCGGAGAATTGCCTGTTTTAGTGGGAACTCACGCGCTGATTCAAGATACGGTGAATTTCCATAAATTGGGTTTGGCGGTAATTGACGAACAGCACAGATTCGGTGTGCACCAGCGCGCTAAATTGCAGCAAAAAGGCGAAGCTCCCCACGTTTTGACGATGACGGCAACTCCCATTCCCCGGACGCTGGCGCTGACGCTGCACGGGGATTTAGATGTGAGTCAAATTGATGAACTTCCCCCCGGTAGGCAGGCGATTCAAACAACTGTACTTTCTGCCAAAGAACGCATCCAAGCTTACGATTTGATTCGGCGGGAAGTGGCGAGCGGGCGTCAAGTTTATGTGGTGCTGCCGCTGGTGGAGGAGTCGGAAAAGTTGGACGTGCGATCGGCAATTGAGGAAAAAGAAAAACTAGAAAAAAGTGTATTCCCTGAGTTTAAGGTGGGTTTGCTCCACGGTAGGATGAGCAGCGCTGACAAAGATGAGGCAATTACTAAGTTCCGAGACAAAGAAACGGATATTTTAGTATCTACTACTGTGGTCGAGGTGGGAGTAGACGTGCCGAATGCAACGGTAATGCTGATTGAAAATTCTGAGCGTTTTGGACTGTCGCAACTGCATCAGTTGCGGGGTAGAGTCGGTCGGGGCAGCAACCGTTCTTATTGTTTGTTAATGCCCGGTTCCAAAAGTGCAGAAGCTATGCAGAGAATGAAGGTTCTAGAACAATCTCAAGATGGCTTTTTTATTGCGGAAATGGACATGAGATTGCGCGGGCCGGGTCAGGTTTTGGGAACTCGGCAGTCGGGTTTGCCAGATTTTGCTTTGGCGAGTTTGGTGGAGGATCAGGAGGTTTTGGAGTTGGCGAGGGCGGCGGCTCAAATGGTAATTGATAATGATGAAAGTTTGAATCAATGGCCGGTGGTGCGGGATGAATTGGAGCGGAGATATCAACGAATGATGAGTGGGTCGATTTTGACTTAGATCGTTTTGGACGCAGCAACGGGGTTTTTAATAATATTTTGTAGTGGTCGGTTAAGCGAATATCTATCAAAGTCGGCTGTTTATTGCTGCCAAACCAGCCCTCTCCCCGTAGGGCGGTTTATTTGCCTTTGCCTATTTAATGTCAGAAACCAGGTTTCTTGCCACAAAGTCACGTAAAATCATACTTTTTTTGTCAAGAAACCCAGTTTATACGGTTTTGCTGAGAATGGTGCAAAATATCAGGTTGAGCGAAGCGTCAAAAACACGCATTTGTTGGGTAGGAGTGCCTCAACCCAACCTACTTTCGGAGACGATTTTTCCTTTGGTCTAGGGTATTTTTATGCGTTGTCAGGCTTGGGGCACTTATTAAACCAAGAATCCTTCGCAGGAATGACGAGAAAGTGTCAAAATTAAGATAGTTCTGCCAGAAACAGGGGAAAGGAAATCTAGCCTGTACTGGCGCCTAAGGCAACATTGATTCCTCGCTGGTTACGCTTGCAGGTGGTCGCCGACGGTTCGTCGCATTTAATCTCAACAGTAATTATGAAAGATCTCACTCGTTATCGAAATATCGGCATCTTCGCCCACGTAGATGCTGGCAAGACCACCACAACAGAAAGAATCCTGAAACTTACAGGTAAAATCCACAAAATAGGTGAAGTTCACGAAGGCGCGGCGACTACTGACTTCATGGAACAGGAGCAAGAGCGCGGGATTACGATTCAGTCCGCTGCTACCACCTGCTTCTGGAACGAGCATCAGCTCAACATCATCGATACTCCGGGACACGTCGATTTTACGATCGAGGTGTACCGTTCGCTGAAGGTGCTCGATGGTGGCATCGGTGTGTTCTGCGGTTCGGGTGGAGTTGAACCGCAATCTGAAACCAACTGGCGCTACGCTAACGATTCCAAAGTGGCTCGCGTCATCTATATCAACAAGCTCGATCGCACCGGTGCAGATTTTTACCGCGTTGTCAAGCAAGTTGATAAAATCCTCGCAGCTAAACCGATGGTGATGGTATTGCCGATCGGCATAGAAGAAAAGTTTTGCGGCGTAGTCGATTTGCTGACCCGCAAAGCCTGGATCTGGGATGATTCCGGCGATCCGATGAACTATGAAATTAAAGATGTGCCCGCCGATATGGTCAATGATGTCGAAACTTGGCGCGAACAGTTGATCGAACTGGCCGTCGAGCAAGACGACACTCTGATGGAACAATATCTCGAAGGCAACGAACCCAGCATCGACGACCTCAAGCGCTGTATTCGCAAAGGTACTCGCGATCGGGCATTTTTCCCCACCTACTGCGGCTCATCGTTTAAAAACAAAGGCGTGCAGTTGGTTCTCGATGCCGTAGTTGACTACCTGCCAAACCCGATGGAAGTCACACCGCAGCCAGAAGTCGATCTCGAGGGCGAGGAAACCGGCGAGTTTGCGCTCGTCGATCCCAACAGGCCATTGCGGGCACTCGCGTTTAAGATCATGGACGATCGCTACGGTGCTCTAACCTTCACGCGCCTGTACTCCGGTACTCTGTCCAAGGGCGACACCGTACTCAACACCGCCACAGGCAAGACCGAGCGCATCAGCCGTTTGGTGGAAATGCACGCCAACTCGCGCGAAGAAATTGAATCCGCGCAAGCAGGGGACATTGTGGCGATCGTCGGCATGAAAAACGTCCGCACCGGACACACCATCTGCGACCCCAAAAATCCCGCCACCCTAGAGCCGATGGTATTCCCCGATCCCGTTATTTCGATTTCGGTCAAACCGAAACAAAAAGGCGCGGAAGAAAAAATGGGAGCAGCCCTCACCAAGATGGTGCAAGAAGACCCATCCTTCCACATGGTGACGGATCAAGAAAGCGGCGAAATGATTCTCAAGGGGATGGGCGAGTTACACCTCGACATCAAAGTAGACATTCTCAAGCGCACCCACGGCATCGAAGTAGAAGTCGGCGAACCGCAGGTAGCCTACCGCGAGTCGATTACCAAGCGCCTCGAAGACGATTACACCCACAAAAAGCAATCAGGTGGTTCCGGTCAATTCGCCAAAATCGGCTACGTGATCGAGCCTGGTGAGCCTGGAAGTGGCTTCATATTTGAGTCAAAAGTGACTGGTGGTAGTGTACCCAGAGAATATTGGCCAGCCGTCGAAAAAGGCTTTGAAAGCTGCATCGACAAAGGCGTTTTGGCTGGATTCCCTTGCTTGGACTTGAAATTCACGCTTCTAGAAGGCGGTTTCCACCCCGTTGACTCGTCAGCAATGGCCTTTGAAATTGCTGCCAAAGCGGCTTATCGGCAGTCTTTGCCGAAAGCTGGGCCTCAGTTGCTCGAACCGATTATGAATGTCGATGTATTCACTCCAGATGATTACATGGGCGACGTGATCGGCGACCTCAACCGCCGCCGGGGGATGATGAAATCTCAGGAGACAGGACAAACAGGAGCGCGGATCAAGGCAGATGTGCCGTTGAGCGAAATGTTTGGTTACATTAGCGATTTGCGTACTATGACATCTGGGCGCGGCCAGTTCTCAATGTCTTTCTCGCACTATGCTCCTTGTCCGAGCAACATCGCTGAAGAAGTGATCAAGGCTGCAAAAGAACGTCAAGCTGCGAAGTAGTGCATTTGACTCCTGGTAGGTGCTATCGGGAGTCAAACAGAAAAATTAGATCCCCGCTTTTTGAAGAAATCGGGGATCTAATTTTTGTAAACTATCGGTTAGAATAAGTCAACAAAACATATTAGATAGTAGAATCACGAGCAGACTTCAACAACATCTTGATTTGTTCAAGACTTAATGGTGGTGAACTACGATGAATCATAGCGTGACAATTTGGGCAAACAGGACGCAAATCTTTTATAGGATCAATTTCATACTCTTCTGCAATCTCTGAAAGGGGTCGTAGATGATGAACATGAATGAAACCTTTTCCCAGTTCCCCAAAAGCTCTGCCAAAATCGAAATCACAAATATAGCAACTTGAACCGTAATAATCAATACATTTTTGCCGAGCTTTAGGCTCTCGTTCATAGGCGTTGACTGAAACTTGCCGTACTGCCCCCTCACGAAATGTTTGTACTGAATCTACTTCATCAGGAAAGAATCTAGTAGTAGTTACAGATTCCTGAATCTGAAGCGGACTTTGCCAATCCCGCAAACATTTTAGGTAGTCCTCAAAACGGTCTTCCTCACCAAGAAACACATTTATTGCAGCACGAAAGATAGCAAAGAGTGTGACAAAGTTATCAATCACTGGCTGAGCTGCATCTAGGTCTTTAATAGGAATAACTAGGGATGGACTTTGAATATAAGTACCTTTCCCATCTCGTTCAGGAACTAATTGCAGCTTGTTAATGAATTCATCATACTCTAAATTTTCATCTTCTTCCGGTTCAATAGTTTCAGAGTAAACTTCATATTTACCCTGCTCCCAAATCCGAGTAACATCTTCCAAATGCTTCTTCAGGACTTGGACAATCGGATTGCTTTCTAGCCCTCTTAATCCAAAAAAGTGCACAGACAAACTATCAGAAGTACACTCGAACCTCTGTTGGAAATACCAACTTTTTCCTTTTATAGCCAAGCCAGCGGTTGCTACTTTGACGGCCTTGGTTTTCTTGGCTCCAGGTCGATGGGCTGGTGTAGTCGTTATTCGGCAATGTGAGAGTACATCTGTGCCATAAACTTGGTGAATTAGGCCACAAGCTTGTTCAATGAGAACCTTAAGCTTAGGGACAAGTAATTCTTGTAGCTTATCAGCACGCTCTCGATCGTCCTCGACTGAGAAGAGATATTGTTCAGCAGATCCTATGAGTGGCAAGTCAACGATTTGTGACAATCCGGTCTCCTCCACTGAATTCATATCTGCTCTCCGACATTACAAGTCCAACGAAAACTAATCGATATTTTAGCTTTTTTTCGACATATCCTGAAATAGGTCATGCTTCCCCGGCTCCTAAAACTTCTGCTGTGGTGAGTTTCAGCCTTGTAGGGTGCGTCAGTTAGAATACTTACTGGACAAGGGAAACGCTTATGGACTGACGCACCCTACTATCGTCTTTTAAATGCCGAACAGCTTATGACTCAAATAAATCCCGATCGCACTGCTGGTACAATTGCGATCGACGTTTGCGCTCAATCAAACGGGCAGTATCTTTGTCAGATATCGTCATCTCTGAGCGATCGCCCTGACGATACCATGAATTTTTACGGACAAACGAAAGAACACGCGATCGCGATCGCCCTGGAACATTTAGCCGACGAGTATCGCGAGAAAGCCGAAGAATCTCAGAATATAGATTCGCTTGCCGTGGAAATTTCAGATTCTGGAGAACCAATTAATAAATATTATCATGTGATTGTACACTACGAAGAAATTTCGGAAGCCGAATCTAAGTTTGAGGCAGTACACAATACAATGATAGGAAATACGATAGTTGAGAATGCCAGAATTGCAGCCATTGAGATTGCTCCAGATATCGAAATCGAGCCGTTAGAGCGATCGGGATATTGAACCCTCGGGACTTAGGTGCAGATGGGCATCTTACCCTACGCATCAGCGATCGAAACGTGAGTTTGAGGCGACGATCGACTAGAAGCGCTCGCATAATTTCAAATCCCCAAAATTTCTTTTCTATTACTCCCCCGCAAAATCTGCCCTAAACTTCTCCACAACTCGATTCAACTCAACTGAATGAGAAGCTTTAAATAAAATCCGATCGCCCTTTTCGACAAATCCCAACAACCGCTTTGCTAAATCTTTCCGCCCATCCTTGGCTGTAATATCTCCTATCTCCACAAAAGGCAAACCCGCCGCACCCGCGGCCATCGCCGCTGCTTCCTCAAAATCAGCAAAAACAAACAAAGCATCCAGATTCAACTCTCGCGCCGCCCTTCCCACTTGTCGGTGAAATTCGATCGCCCTTTCGCCCAATTCCTTCATCGTTCCCAACACCGCAATCCGGCGCTTTCCAGGAGTATCTGCTAACAGTCTCAGGGCCGCCAACATCGACTCCAAACCCGCATTGTAAGTCTCATCCAGAATCATAATATCATCGGGCAAATCGTAGCGGCGCGCCCTTCCATCCGGTAACTGCACAGACAAACCTTGCTTTAAAACTTCCCAATCAATACCTAACACTTTTCCTACCGCCAAAGCCGCCAAATAATTTACAGCATTGTGCCGTCCGGGCAGCGGCAGCGGCAATTCTATACCATCTATAAGTATTGTATCATGGTTGAGCAATTCTCCGCCCAAATCCCCGCCTTCTAAACCGTAACTTAAAGTTTTTCCCTGCCAAACTTCGCTCGCAGTTTCTATTAATCTGTCACAATCGTGATTGAGAATAGCAATGCTATCAGCAGGCATTTCGGCTAACAGTTCGCACTTAGCTTGGGCGATCGCCTCTTCGGAACCCAATCGCCCAATATGCGCCGTTCCTACATTAGTAATTACCGCAACAGTAGGACGAGCAATTTGCGACAGTAGCGCAATTTCGCCACTGCCGCGCATACCCATTTCAATTACAGCATAATTGTGTGCGGGTGAAAGCTCCAACAGAGTTTTTGGTACTCCAATTTCATTGTTGTAGTTATATTGAGTTTTAAGAACATTTCCCTTCGTTGACAACACGGCCGCAATTAACTCTTTAACAGTAGTTTTACCGACAGAACCAGTAACAGCAACTATAGGTATACTGAATTGGTCGCGCCACCAGCGAGCGATCGACTGATAAGCTTTTAAAGTATCGTCAACGCGCAACAGCGGAAAATTCGGCAGTTCCTGTTGCCAATCTCGATCGACAATCGCTGCTATCGCCCCCAAATCCCGAGCTTTTGCCACAAATTGATGACCGTCAAAATTGTCTCCCCGCAGCGCCAAAAATACTTCGCCCCCCTCAAGAGTGCGCGTATCTGTGGCAATACCTGTCCCTAAATCTGTCAAAACGCCCTCAGACACAGCAGGCAAAGGTACAGTTAAAATTTCAGCAAGTTGGGCGATACTTACGCGACAAACCATAACCAGCACTCACATTTCAAATAATTATTTTCACAGCTAATTCTACCTCGCCCAACCTCAAATTTAACTGACAGCGGGCTGCGGATCAGGATTGACCTTGATCATCCTAATACTAAATCGTCTGCCCACCAAGAAATTATTCCGTACCCACACAATCTTTACCAATACTTTACAAAGTCGATGGTGATTTAAGGCCTTGCTAATTACCAACAATTTATGTCATGCTGGTGTTGATAAATAGTTTAACTAAGCAAAAATATCGATCGGCTTAAGCTGCTGAGAGCTTCTACCCATAAGCCTCATCCGGCGAGAAGCTCGGTTGACTCAATTATTGGGATTCATTGGTCAATTCATCAAGCTAATAGCGCTGAAAGCTCCTGCCCCAGCCTCGGAGGGTTAATCCACAGTGAACGACTACAACAGACAAAGCCACGAAGAAGAACAGCTACTTTACAAGCACTGGCTGGAGTTGGTACAACGAGAGCAGCCGGCCGAACTCATCAGCCGCTTTCGCACTTTGTTTATCCAGGGTACCGGATATCCCGATCGCTCCGTCGCCGACGCACTCGAAAAAATAGCACGCTCAGAACACGCTGAACAAGAATTCAAATACATCCTCAACCGCTGCTGCCACATCCTGATCAACCGCTGGCAAACTTACCCCAGCAAGCAAGCCGCCATCCCTGAATTGATCGCTGTGTTTGAAGAAGCGCCCAAAATATTATTTGGATACAATCGATCGGGGGGGCGAGGCTCCATCCCTAAATTAGTAAATCAATTTATCGAAAGCGAACAGTACCTCACCCTCAAACGCTTAGCCAAAGTCATAACTCACAGCAATGAAGATAGCAGCAACAGCAAAACCCCTGCTAGCCTTGCCCTCGGTACCTTAATTCCCCGTTACCCTTACCTCTACAAACACTGCCTCCTGAGCGACGACAGTACCTACGAACAACAAAAAATCATTAAAAAAATCCAAGCTCAAAAGCAGCAGCAATTTGAGATCAACCTCTCACAATATGTCGCTCACCAAGTGAGGAAATCCCAAATAGCGCGTCGGGAAACCTCCATTTCCTTCGGCCGGAATATACAGCTTATAAAAAATCCCACCCTGTTGACCGACCCGGAACTATTCTTTGCCCTCAAGCAATTTGTCGGAAAAGTAGAAGGAGCCGATACCTACAGACAGCTAGCGGGCCGTTTCACGGCGAACGCCAGCACAAATCAGTCCTACCGCTCCTTTAAAGACGACTTGTACGAATACCTGATTTCTTCTGTCACCGATGAGCGCTACGGCAAACGTCTCTTTAACGAAAAATTGTATAAGCAACTACAAAATACCCTGCCCCACAGCGATGATCAGAAGTTTAATGAATTTTTAATGATCAGAACTTGCAGCCAGCTATTGAACTTTTTAGTAGTAGAGAGTCCTGTGCGGCCCAATCACTTTGTCTTCATCGACCTGATCTCAAACCTCGGGCCGACCCAAACCACAGGTTTGCTGCTGAAAATCGTACTAATTTGCGGCAAAGTCAAGCCCTACCTAGAAAAGCGACTGGCAATTTTGTTCGGTCACTACGAATGCAGTACCCGAGAAGGCGTAGTGTGGTTAGTCAAAGCCCTGGAAAACGTAAACCTAGCTTTGAGTACCAACTTTGGCAAGGTGGATGTATCTTTCCTGCGGTGAGAGCGGGCGGCATAACTTTCTCTGCTTCCACTGCCGGGAAAACATCACACCGATCAACCAGGTTTCTGAATACCCTAAAAGTTTTACCTTTAATTAGAACAACTTAATTAACTCCTGAAACCTACTCAAAAGACGCTATTCTATGTTAAAGTACCAAGTGTGAATCAGATTCAGTTGCAGGCTTTGTTCATTGCTACAGAATTGTCTAAAAACTTGCCCTTCTGTATCGGCAGGGGACTCTCCGAAACTGAAATCTTCGCACTGTCTAAATTTTGGAGTTATTCCTCATGTCGATATACGTCGGTAACTTATCCTACCAAGTTACCCAAGAAGACATCACCACCGTCTTCGCCGAATACGGAACCGTTAAGCGAGTACATCTACCTACCGACAGAGAAACCAGTCGCCCCCGCGGCTTCGGTTTTGTAGAAATGTCCACAGATGCAGAAGAAGATGCAGCCATTAGTGCTCTCGACGGAGCAGAGTGGATGGGTCGCGACCTCAAAGTTAACAAAGCTAAGCCCCGCGAAGATGAAGGTCGGGGTGGTGGCAACCGGGGCGGCGGCGGTCCTGGAAAATTTGCTCGCGGAGGAGGCGGTGGCGGAGGACGTTATTAATTTCCTCTGATAAAGATTTGAGATTGGAGAGTTGAAATTGGCGCGAGAGCTCACCTAGCTCCGAACCACTTCCGGCCGTTCCGAAAAACCTATGCTCTTCAAATTTCCATATCTACCGGATTAAATATACCAAAAAGCCAAGGGCCTAACCCTTGGCTTTTTGGTATGAGAGTTGACGGTATGAGTCTCAAACCGACTGGGTGAATCCCTTGCACTACCGTCAGCTTCTAATCGTCAGGTTCGATTGTGCTGCTCAATCCGTGATTATTGAGCGTTTCAGCGTAAAACTCAGCGTGTTCGAGAGCGCAAACAATCACCAATCCCATCCCGTTAGTATGGGCTTCCATCATCACATTTACCGCCTGTGGCTGAGTCAGACTCGGTACCGTCGCCATCAAAGTCTGCACCACGTACTCCATAGGATTGAAATCATCATTGTGCAGCAGAACGCGGTAGCGCGGTGCAAGCTTGCGAACTGTGGAAGGCTTTTGAATAATTTCGACAGACACTAATCTATACCTCCTGACTTGTAAAATGTTAAAATTTGTCAACAATCTTGAGCCGGATTCCTCCGCTGTGCAAGACTATCTCACTTTCAGCTATTTTATTGAAATCTGAAAATTCAGACAAGGCAGCCCCTTGGTCAATCGCGAGCTGTGAACCCAACACCAAACCCACAGGCGGTGTCCTGGGCCCTCCGCAACCACCTTCCTAGCGCCATAATATTAGAAAGGCGAGATCGGTTAAAAATAACAAACTACTACCTGTTGAGTCTCCAGAACTGAGGGAACCTTATATGAAACGCAAACCTAAATCCTACAACGACGACAGATTCAGCGGTGACCCATCCCGGGGAGATGAAGACTCCGGCTCATTTGGCGGACAGTCGCGGCGTCAACCTCAGTCCGGTAAACCCTCTTTCCTCAATTCCGCCACCCTAGGGATTTTAACAGCCGTCTTTATTCTGGGAATTGGGATTGGCATTGCCTTTAGCTCCACCGCTACCATTAGCCCAGAGAACGTAGCCTCCCGTGAATTTATCGATCGCAGCGCCCCGAACCCAGAACTTTGCGTGCAGTTTGGAGCAAGCGCGATGGTGACAGATATGCGTCTCTACGTCACCCTCAACCCCTTCAACGTCTACATCTCGCAGCCGAGTATGCGCCCCGGATGCGTTTTGCGAACCAATAACTGGGCAATTCTGGAACAAAGAAAACTCATCAGCCAAAACCAAGTGCGAGAGTGCAAAAATCGCATGAACACTTTTGGCTTCACCGGCCCCCTAGAAGCTCAACCCGAAATTAACTGTATTTACCAAAACGACGGCGCTAAAAACCTGTTCCTCAACCAACCGGGTTCGATAGCTCCAACCACTGAAGGTCAAAATTTCTAAATCGCCGATATAGCGGTTTTCAGTTGAGTCAATTATAGATAGGGGGTAGGACTTAGGCTTTGCCTAAGTCCTTACTTTATTTCATACAATGGAAAACTGCTCTCAGAAAATATTGAACTAAGAGGTTCGAGGGAAGAAAAAAGTCTTCCTTCTTCCCTCGAACCTCTTCATTCTTGCTTCAAAAACCGAACTGCGGCAAATCTTCGGTTAACTGAACTTGCAAAATTTGGCCGGGTTGAATCGTAGCAGGTTGAGGAGCAGCCACGTAAGTTGTAGCAGCACCAGCGGCTGCTCCGGCCAGCAAACCGATACCGGAAAAGCCACTCAGCAAGAACACAGCTAACGGGACTTAAACATAAAATACGATAAAAATAGGTTATAATGCTTACATAGCAAGCATATAACGTTAAAAAATG